>OMSN01000092.1 GCA_900313765.1 uncultured Eubacteriales bacterium | reverse complement strand
ACCATCCATGATGGTCCGGGAATGCGCACGGAACTGTTCCTGAAGGGCTGTCCCCTTCGCTGCAGGTGGTGCAGCAATCCGGAGAGTCAGGTGTACTCCCCTCAGCCAGGCATCTACAGCAGCCGGTGCATCGGACAGACCAGCTGCGGCGCATGCCGGTCCGTATGTCCCGCAGAAGGCGCCCTGCTCTTTCAGGATGGAATCCTCACCGCTGTGGACCGCAGTCTGTGTACAGACTGCATGAAATGCTGCGACGCATGTCCCGCAGACGCCATCCGCAGGTGGGGAGAGGGTATGACCACCGAAGAGTGCATGGAGATCATCCGCCGGGACCGCTCCTACTACGATGAAAGCGGCGGAGGCGTTACGATCTCCGGAGGCGAGCCGCTGCTGCAGAGTTCATTTGTCTCAGAGCTGCTGCGCCGCTGCCGCGATGAAGGCATCCACACCTGTGTGGAATCCACTCTCTGTGTACCGTGGGAAAAAGTGACCGAGGTACTGCCTGTCACAGACCTGTTCATCGCCGATCTGAAGATAATGGATTCTGAGAAACATGCTGACTGGACCGGCGTGGGAAATGAACAGATCCTGTCCAATCTCACCGCCCTGTCTGACCGAACTTCGCAGATCATTCTGCGCATCCCGGTCATCCCCGGGATGAATGACAATGACGGCAATATCCGCGAGAGCGCGGATTTCATATTGAATAAGATGCAGGGAAGGATCCTAAGTGTCCAGCTTCTCAGCTTCATGTTCCTGGGCGAGGAGAAATACCGCTCGCTGGGAATGCCTTATCCGATGCAGGATCTGACATTCGACCGGGAGGCCTTCCAGGAACGTGTCCGCCAGATCGCAGCGTATTTCATTTCCCGCAATATTCCATGTACGGTAGGAAATAAAAAATGATGACAAAAAATGAGAACCGACTGAATCATACAGACGCGCTGGGAACCGAGCCTTTCGACCAGCATTACGGACTTGGCTACCAGGTAAGCCACAGCGACTGGTCTCCCTTCCCCAGGGTAAACCGTCTGCGCAGGGTCTTCCTGGACCGTCCCTACGACATTGATGTCGAACGCGGGCGCCTGTTTACGGAGGCATTCCGCGCAAATGAGCAGGAAAGCGCGAAGATCCGCAATGCCATCGCGTTTGCCCACGTGCTGGATCATGTCACCCTGTATATCTACGAGGATGACCTGCTTGTGGGCGAGATCGCCGCACCTGCCAAGGCATCTCCCCTCTATCCGGAGTTCTCCACTGCGTGGATCCGTGACGAGATCCTGCACCATCCATTTGAAGAGAGGGAGCATGACCAGTTCTATATCCGCTCCGACGAAGATCGCAGGGAGATCCTCGAACTGTGCGACTACTGGGACGGCAGGACGGTCGCGGACCGTATCGAGGCAAGCCTTGATGAAGAACAGACCAAGGGATCCGAAACCGGCAGAAAGATCTTCCAGACCAACCTCTACCACTATGCAGGTGCCGGGCATCTGGCCATCGACTACCCGCATCTGATGCGTGTCGGGTTCCCCGGGATCCGGGATGAAGCGCGCAGACAGCTTGCAGCCCTGTCGAAGAAGGATCCGGAATATCCTTCGAAAGATGAATTCTACCGGGCTGTGATCATCATGCATGAAGCCGCGATGCGCTACACCGCCCGCTACGCAGACCTTGCCGGAAAGCTCGCGGCAGAATGCAACGACCCGCTGCGCACAGAAGAGCTTCTTCAGATTGAAGACAACTGCCGCACGCTCGCCGGCGGCGCGCCGAAGACCTTCTGGCAGGCTCTGCAGCTGTTCCAGATCGCAACCTCCCTCATCCAGGTCGAAGGAAACGGACATTCGATCTCCTATGGAAGAATGGACCAGTGGCTTCTGCCCTACTATCAGAAGGACCTGGAAAATGGATCCCTCTCGAAGGAGTTCGCGCTGGAACTGCTGGAAGTCCAGTATGTCAAGCTGAACAATCCGACGAAACTGAAGGACCGCGGAAGCATGGCGGTGAGAAACGGAAGAGGATTCGGCGGCGAGAGCCTGACCATCGGAGGCGTGGATCGGGACGGCAGGGATGCAACCAACGATCTGACCATGCTCCTTCTGGAAGCATCCGTCCACACCCGCATGATGAATCCATGGGTCTGTGTGCGGATGCATGAGCATACACCCTATGAGCTTCTGATCAAAACCGTGGAATGCATCCGGGCCGGCTATGGCCACCCGAAGATCTTCAATGACAGGACTGCCATCAGAGCGATGATACGCAAGGGCTGTTCCGAAGAGGAAGCGCGGGATTACTGTGTCGTCGGCTGTGTGGAACCGGATCTTCCCGGCAAAGAATACGGCTGGCATGACGCAGCCTACGTCAATGCGGCTAAGATCATAGAGATGGCGATCAACGGCGGCCGGTGCATCAACTGCGGTCCGACCTGTCCCCGCTGGGAGCGGTGCGGCGCGAAGGGCAGGCACCTTGGCCCCGATACCGGGTCACTCAGGACCTTCCGGACCTTCGAGGAAGTGCTGCAGAGTGTGGATGCCCAGTTCGAATACTGGGCAGACCAGATGTGCAGCAGCCTGAATCTGATCGATCTGGCTCACCGGGAGCGCAAACCCGTACCCTATGTCTCTGCGTTCTACGAAGACTGCATGCAGTCCGGCCGCGATCTGACAGAAGGCGGCGCCAGATACAACGGGACCGGTCCGCAGGCAAGCGGGCTTGCCACATGCGCAGACAGCCTCTCCTCGATCCGTTATCTGCTCTTTGAACAGAAGGTCTGCAGCGGAGAGGAGCTCCTGGAAGCCCTTGCCGACAACTGGGAGGGGCATGACTATCTGTACGCGCTGGTCAACAGCACCCACGTTCCGCATTTTGGAAATGACGACGACCGGGCAGATGAACTGTTTACCTGGCTGTTTGAATGCTACTGCCGCCACATCAGCGGCCGGAAGAATCCCAGAGGGGGCAGTTTCAACCCGGGTGTCTATTCCGTCAACGCAAACGTCGCCATGGGACTGGGCACCAGTGCCTCCGCCGACGGACGCAAGGCCGGGGAGGCTATCTCCGACAACATGGGACCGGTGCACACTGCCCGCGCGTCCCACGATACCAGCGGACCCACGGCCCTGACCGCCTCCGTCTCCAAGGTTGACCAGAGTCTGGCAACCAACGGCACTCTCCTGAACATGAAGTTCCCCCAGGAAGCCGTCAGCGGGCAGGAAGGACGCGACAACCTGGCAGCCTTCCTTCGCAGCTACCTGGAGATGGGCGGCATGCATGTTCAGTTCAACATCATGAGCTCCGAGACCATGCGCGCAGCGCAGAAACACCCGGAAGACTACCGTGACATGCTGGTGCGCGTTGCCGGCTACAGCGCCTACTTCGTGGAGCTGGGGATCCCCCTGCAGAACGATCTCATCCAGCGAACGGAACTGCACTTCTGATTCTCACCGCTTCAGATACTGCGCAGATACCGGGAAGTCGAAACAGGTCTCCGGAAACGGCTCATTTTTCAGGGTAAAATGCCACCACTCACAGTCGATCGGCTCGAAGCCGTTCCGGACCATCACATGCTGCAGCAGCATCCGGTTGTCATACTGCTGCGGGGTGACGTCCCTGGAATCCGGATGGGAGATCTCGCTGAACATGTCAAACGGGCTACCCATGTCGACTTCCTTGCCGGTCCGCATGTCCAGAAGCGTCAGGTCCACCGTGCTGCCTCTGCTGTGGCTGGACCGGCTGGCGATGTATCCCTGCGCAAACAGTTCCTGTTTCTCCAGATCCGGATAAAAATACGGTTTCATCCGAAGATCCAGATCTTCGATCCCCCACAGGACAAAGTGTCTGACCGCCCTTGCAGGCCGGTAGGCGTCGAAGATCTTCAGCCGGTAGCCCTGCACATATACTTCGTTGCTGACATTTTTCAGCGCACGGGCAGCCTCCTTCGTCAGAAGGGCACAAGGCTCCTCATATCCATCGATCCGGTCTCCGATAAAGTTGTAGGTGGAATAGTAGCGGATCTCCTGAACGATTCCGGGCACATAATCCGCCAGCACCACAAAATCCGAAGAATCCATTGTCACGATCTGCTTATAATCAACGGCCATCTCTCTCATCCTCATTCTTTCCCGGACTGTCCGCTCTTAATCCATATAAAATGCATAATAAAAAGCATATCCATGCAGCCTAATAAACGCAGAGTAACAGCCATCGCCGGTCCCGTCAACCGGAAAACCACTGCCTGCATATTTCCATCATCCTGTACTCATTTTCTCTCAAATGTGCTATAGTAAATGTATGTTTAAACAAGGAGATTAGGATATGGCTGTACACGTACTGGATGAGGCGCAGCGCTGCCTCCAATGCAAGAACCCGCAATGCCGGAAGGGCTGCCCGATCGGCACCAACATACCCGAGATGATCCGCCTGCTGAAAGAAAAAGAGATCCTGGAAGCGGCCTATATGCTGTTTGCCAACAACCCGCTCTCCATGATCTGTTCCCTGGTCTGCAACCATGAAAAACAGTGCGAGGGGCACTGTATCCTGGGAAAGAAAGGCGCGCCGATCCATATCTCGGCAATAGAGAATTATATCTCTGATTCCTGTTTTGAGCGTCTGAAGCTCGAGCGAAAACCGTCCAACGGAATGAAAGCAGCCGTGATCGGCGCCGGTCCGGCCGGTATCACGATCTCCATCATCCTGGCCATGAGGGGATACAAGATCACGGTATTTGACAGCCGCGACAAGATCGGCGGCGTCATGCGCTATGGAATCCCGGAATTCCGTCTGCCCAAGAGGAATCTGGAACGTTACCAGGACAAAATGCGCGAACTGGGGATCCTCTTCCGCCCGAACTTCCAGATCGGCAGTTACATCACGATACAGGATCTGCTCGATGACGGATACAAAGCCGTATTCATCGGCACCGGCGCATGGCGTCCGCGCCGCATGAAGATCCCCGGAGAGACCTTCGGCAACGTCCAGTATGCAATCAACTATCTGAATAATCCTGAGGTCTATAAACTGGGCAATGACGTCGCCATCATCGGTGCCGGCAATGCTGCCATGGATGTCGCGCGTACTGCGATCCGTCACGGATCGAAACATGTCACGGTATTCGTCCGCGCCGAACGCGCTCTGGCTTCCCGAAGAGAGATGCAGTACGCACAGATCGACGGAGTTCATTTCGAATACCATCAGACAGCCAAGGAGATCACAGACGAAGGCGTGATCATCTGCGATACCGAAGGAACCGAGGACGAAGGCGTCACCCTGAAGGAGGAGACCGCCCGCCTATTCCCGGCAAGCACCGTGATCATCGCAATCTCACAGACGCCGCAGGATAACCTCATCCGAAGAGACAGCGCGCTCACGCTGAACCAGAGCGGAACGTTGAAGACAAATGAGATGGGCGAGACCACCATGAAAGGCGTCTTCGCGTCCGGCGACGTCGTGACCGGCGCAAAGACCGTCGTCAGCGCCGTGCGCTACTCCAAAGAGATCGCAGACGACATGGACAACTATATGCGCTCGCTGCAATAAATCTGAACGGGTGCCTGTCACCCGTTCAATTTAATGAGTGCCTGTCACCTGCTCATCACCTGCTCAGATCTTCAGGTTCCTGAGGTATTCCTTCTGCTCCTGTGTGATGCGATAGCTTTCCACTGCTTTCTGGATCGTCTTGTTGTGCGTCCACACATCCAGTTTCCTGTCTTCGATAAACGGCAGGACCGCATCATACTGTTTTGCCAGAGCGGTTGCAAAATACCACGCGATCATCATCCGGACATAGTACTCCTGTGACCGGACCGCGGCTACCATCTCCGGATATGCGGGATCATAGGCTTCCTCCAGAAAATGATCCATCAGCATCCTGATCCCGAACCGGATGGTGTAAGTGTGCTGTGTGCAGATCCAGGCCCGGATCTGTTCAAGAAGCTCCATCCGGTGTTTCCGGAACACTTTCGGCCCCATCTGGTCGCAGGTCGCCCAGTTGTCAACATAAGGAAGAAACCGGTTCACTTCCGCGGCGCACCGCTCATAATCCTTCATTTCCGAAATGATAAACGCATGCAGCTGATTCTCCTCAAAGTACGCATGCGGAAGATTATCGAGAAACATCGATATGTCCTCCCGCTTTCCCAGTTCCTTCGCATATTTGCGAAGTGCCGGCGTCCGCACTCCGATCATGGCCATGCCGTCCTTCGACGGGATGAGACCTGCCTGAAAATCCCGGTACTTTTCATCCTGCAGTGTGTACAGAGTCTCTCTGATCTCCTCTTCCAGTCTGTTCATGATCCGCTCCTTCTCCTGGATGTGTGCACTCAAAACTGCTTCTATATTGTATCACAGCATTGAAAAAGGCCGATCCGAAGATCAGCCTTTTTTATTCCGTTTATTCTGTTACTCTGATATGTGAACCATTCCGGATCATCAGACGTATACGTAGCTTCCTGCACATTTGGTTCCCTCGATCTCAACACGGTCGCCGTTGTTCAGCTGGCCGATCTCGTTGGACTGCTCATAGGTAGCGTCATTTCTCAGTGCCAGGTATCCGCTTGCTACGCTGACGGTCTTCCATGTGTTTACGTCCGCGTTCGCGTTCATGTTTGCTGCTGTGTTGGTCCAGTTGTTGTCGAAGTAGTCCTTCGTGGACTGTGCAACCTGCTGCGGCTGTGCCTGTGCCGGCTTGCTGCTGCCAAGGTTTCCGCCGTGGATGTAACCGGTCTGTCCGTTGTATCTTACCAGATCCCAGCCGTTGGCAGAGCCAAGAACCTCAACCTCTGCTCCCTTCGGTACGGAACCGATGCATGTGGTGGTCTTGCTTGCGCCGCTGCGGAAGTTCATATCCGTCTGGACGAACTGTCCCGCGAATGCTGCTGTAGATGCTGTAAGTGCTGTTGCTGCCATAACTGCGCCGATAACAAAATTCTTAATGGATTTTCTCATGATTAATTTTCCTCTCTTTTCTTTA
>OMSN01000114.1 GCA_900313765.1 uncultured Eubacteriales bacterium | reverse complement strand
TGCCTGTTCCAGCCGGTCAACAACGTCTTCTGCTTTTCCGACTACAAATTCACAGTTGTCGATATGATTGATATCCGCATTCTTCTCTGCATTGCGGATCGCATCCGGGATAACTTCTACTCCAATCACCTTACCGGCTTTCTGTGCGAGAAACAGCGATATGGTTCCGGTTCCGCAGTACAGATCCCACACAGTCTCCTCTCCGGTGAGCTGTGCATAAGAAAGTGCAGTCATATAGAGTTTCTCCGTCTGCGCCGGGTTAACCTGATAAAATGATTTCGATGATATTCGATATGTCAGTTCGCCTATTTTGTCTTCGATATAATCCTCACCAAGCAGAGTGCGGCTTCCTTCTCCAAGGATGACATTGGTCTTAGCTTTGTTGATGTTCAGGACGATACTTGTCAAGTGGAAGGATCGCTCGTTCAGGGCAGCTTTCAGCGCTTTCACGAGCTGTTCTTCCTTTGGAAGGCGCTGCGATGCAGCAACGATCACAACCATCAGCTGACCGGTCGCAAAACCCGCACGGGTCATGACATGCCGTATGATCCCTGTTCCGGTCGTTTCATTGTATGCACTGACATGGTACTGTTTCATCCAGTCAAGTACTGTCTCAAGGACGATCCGGTTTTCCTCTATGCCGATATCACATTGATGATTATCGATAATAGAGTGCGTGCGTCCTGCATAGAATCCGGCAATGGGTTTTCCATCCCGTCCGGTTCCGATAGGAAACTGTGCTTTATTGCGGTACTTCCATGGGGTGTCCATACCGATGATCGAGCAGAATATTCCCTCGTCAGACGGCTCCTCCACGGATCCGGTCACCTTCATATCTGCATCGTTCATAATTCGATTGTTATCGATGTGAAATCCGCCGATACGCGTCAGGTTGTTCCGCACTTTCTGCTCTTTCAGTCGAAGCTGTGCTTCATACCGCATCTCCTGGATCTGGCAGCCTCCGCAGGATCTTGCGACCGGACATACCGGCTCGGTGCGGTCTTCACTTGGCTGCAGAACCTCTTCGATTCGCGCGAAGGCATAATTCTTCTTCACCTTTACTGCCTTTGCCCTGACCCTGTCTCCTACGACTGCGTCTTTGACAAACAGGGCCATGCCTTCGGCATGGCCTATTCCCAGTCCTTCGTCGGACATATCTTCGATTGTGATCTCTACAATATCGTTCTTATTCAATCGTACCACCTCATGATCGATGGAATGCTTACCAGTCACTGGTCTTTCTGAAGTTGGAGTCCAGCAGGCGGTTGAATCCAAGCCATTCATCGCAGCCATGGTTTCTTGCAGCGCCAAGAATCTCCTTCACTGTCTCCAGTCTGGCATCCGTGTTGTCTGCCAGGTTCAGAGCGACAGCCTCTGCAAGGGCCGGTTTCTTCGGGCTTCCGTATTCCAGTTCTCCGTGATGGGCAAGGATGCAGTGCTGCAGCTCGCTGCACAGCCTGTGGGGGAATCCCGGAATCCGTCTGCATGCTGAGCCGATCAGTTCGCTTCCCATTACAATATGTCCGAGAAGCTGTCCGTCATCCGTATAGTCATTTGCAGGGAAGTTGGAGATCTCTTTCAGTTTCCCCACATCATGGAATGCAGCTGCCGTGAGCAGCAGATCACGGTTCAGGTATGCATACTGACTGCAGTAATAATCACACAGCTTCACCACAGAGAGGGTATGCTCACACAGTCCGCCCACAAAGCTGTGGTGAATGGTCTTGGCCGCGGAATGCTGGCAGAGGGCACTCTCGAATGTGGGATCCTTGAAATACTTGTCAATCAGTATCCTGAGCCATTGGTTCTTCACGGTTCCCAGAATCTGTGTGAGCTCCGTGTACATGGTCTTGACATCTTTTTCACTGACCGGAAGATAGTCTTCCGGCAGATACTCACCTGTACGCGCGACCCGGACTCTCTTGATGTTCAGCTGCAGGTTATTCTGGAAACTGGTGACCTCGCCGACCACATAGATATAGTCCAGCGGAGCGAATTCCTCTATTCCCGTGGAATTCGGATCCCAGATCTTGCAGTCGATCGATCCGGTCTTGTCCTGGAGCGTTACGTTTTCATATTCCTTTCCCGCCTTCGAGGTTGCGCTCTGTCTCTGTCTGCACAGATAAACGCCTCCAACCTGATCTCCCTCTCTCAGCGTCTCAATGTACTTCATCTTTATGTCCTTCCTAATCAGGAACAACTCCGCTCCTGACAGCAGTCAACTCTATCACCTGGATTCCATCTTACCACGGTCCGGCGTTTTTGGATACCTAATTGCCCGGAAAGCCCTCCCTGTCAAGCAGGTCTGCAAACGGTCTGTTGCGGCCTGATGCAGGTGCCTGCAGATAGTCTGTCCGAAGTTCCTTCATGCTCCTGTCAACTTCCTCCTGAAGATCCGCAGCGGAATACCTTCTTGCGCCTGCCCCCCAGATAATCAGCTGTTCCGCATTGTCGCTGGTCGCAACCGTAATGTCGAACTCGGAGCCCATCCGGTGAACGGCTTTCTCTATATATCGGTCGGCGGTTTCTGCTTCCTTGGTATAGATGATATAGATGTCATGATACCGCTCGACTCTCTCTGTTCCTCCCGGCACCTTATAAGCGTCGAATACAAGGATCACACTGATCTGCCTGAATCCCTGGTAGTTGCTCAGAATCTCTGCAAGCTTGGTTCTTGCTGCGTTCAGTTCCCTGCCAGCCAGGCTTCGAAGCTCTTCCCATGCATAGATGATATTGTATCCGTCTACCAGCAGGATCGGATCTTTCTGTTCCTTCTTTCGGGGGCGGTGCATCCCGGAAGGACCGTGACGTCCTCCTCCGAAGAAGTTCTCCTTGTACCCGCCAAGATCTTTTCTCACGATCTTGCCATATGTCCGCTCGAAGATCGCCTGCAGTTCCTCCGAAGATGCCTCATGGCGCCGGTAATTCTCATACCCCTGCTGCCAGTCATCCTCTCCATACACCCCGCCTCCGGCTGGGGCCGGTTCTGTGCCTGCACGGGCATTATCCTCTTCTCTGTAATTCCAGAGCATGCCGCCTCCCGCAGTCCTTGAGGAGAGCAGGGGCACGTGTGCCGCCGCATCCACTTCTTCCCAGGGCACTTCGTATCCTGCCCCGTGCGCGCAGAAGACCGACCAGGTAGGATTGCGGAGATCCCGCTCCGGTTCATAGGCATACTGTTCGATCACTGCCTCCGGATCATGGCAGGGTTCGTAGCCGCGCATTTTCAGAGTCAGTGCTCCGCGGCCGGAAGTATATGCTCTCACCTGAGCCTGGTAATTGCGCATGGTCGCTACAGGCGCATACCCTGTGATCCTGGCAAATGTGCCGTCCGTCTCAGGGGCGTCCGCATGTCCTGCCATATTGCCGATGTCAAGGATCGCTCTTCCGATCTGTGCTGCAGGAATATCCAGAACGAAATCATAGTATGGTTCCAGCAGTACACTCTCACATTTCATGAGTCCCTGCCGGAGTGCGCGGCGGCCGGCCTGTCGGAAGTCGCCGCCTACCGTATGCTTGATATGCGACCGCCCCGAGACCAGTGTAACCTTCACATCCGTCAGCTCGCTTCCGGTGAGGACACCGACCTGTCGGTGTGCACGCAGCATATTCAGGATCAGCCTCTGCCAGTGCCTCGCCAGGATGTCGGTGGAACAGACGCTCTCATAGCGGATCCCGGAGCCCTTTTCACCAGGCTCAAGAACGAGGTGTACCTCTGCATAGTGCCGAAGGGGTTCAAAATGTCCCACGCCTTCTGCGCAGCTTCGGATCGTTTCTTTGTATACGATCCTTCCCTCGCCAAATGAGATCTGTACTCCATACCTGCTCTGCACAATAGACTGAAGGATCTGTGTCTGGACTTCCCCCATAACCCGGATATGGATCGCGCTGCTGTGGCTGTCCAGCTGGGGTTCGATCTCAGGGATCTCCTCCGCCAGCTCTCTCATTTTCCCGTACATCTGCAGGCGGTCGATACTCTCAGGCCAGATCAGGTCATAGGACAGAACCGGTTCCGTAGCGATCTCCCCCGCTGCCTGGCAGGCACCGTAGGTCTGGCTGCAGAAGGATTCATTCAGCCCGGTCACAGCAACGATCTGCCCGGCAGACACTTCATCTGCTGATATGAACTTCTCTCCTGAATAGAGCCGGATCTGTGTGATCTTCTCCGCCGGTCCTCCCGGTACAGGTGTATCTTCATCCTCCACAGAAGGATCATACGATACCAGGTCTTCCTGCGAGGGTTCATCTGTCTCTTCGCTCTGCTGCACCACACGCGCCAGGTTGCCCGCAAGCAGACCTCTTACCTTCAGGCTTCCGCCGTTCAGTTTCAGCCAGGTAAGCCGGTTTCCCTTCTCGTCCCGGGTGATCTTGTAGCACAGCGCTCCGAATTCATCCGGATATGTCCGATCGGGAGCGAAGTCTGATATGCCCTCCATGAGTTCCTGCATGCCTTCCATCTTCAGGGCCGATCCTCCATAGACGGGAAACAGCATGCGCGCCAGGAACAGTCTCCGAACCTCTTCATCGGAGAGCGTTCCATTTTCCAGAAAACTTTCCAGCACCTCTTCGGAACACATCGCAATCTGCTCACACAGGTCTGCATCCCGGTCTTTCCATCCCTGAAAAGAGATGCAGTGTTCATCCAGATGCTCCTGCAGGTCCTGCACCGCCTGTTCCGGATCCGCTCCTGCCTGATCCAGTTTATTGACAAATATCAGTGTCGGCAGCTGGTAGCGCTCCAGAAGTTTCCACAGCTCCAGCGTGTGTCCTGTCACGCCATCCGCAGCACTGATCAGCAGAAGCGCCATATCCGCGACTGCAAGCGTCCGCTCCGTCTCTGCCGTGAAGTCTACATGGCCCGGCGTATCCAGCAGGGTAACATCCCTGTCACCGATCTGCAGACGTGCCATCTTGGAGAAGATGGTGATTCCTCTTTTTCGCTCCAGTTCATGCGTGTCCAGAAAGGAATCCTGGTGATCCACCCGGCCGGCTCTGCGAATGGTGCCGGTCAGGTACAGAAGACTCTCCGACAGGGTTGTCTTCCCTGCGTCCACTGCAGCAAGAATGGCAAGATTGACACAGCTGCTTTTCATTGTTTCCTCCCTTCAGGTCCTGCTGGTTTTCCTGATATGAATCTGATTGTAGCCCAGACCGGGACCTTGCGCAATCGTCAGGAGAGTACATCGCAGGTCTGACAGCAACAAGTCATCGTCAGAAGATCTGTCAGAATAGTCTCACAAATATGACGATTAATGATATACTGACTGTAACAGTTTATTTTGTTCATTGTACCTACAGAAAGGAGAACCTCCGGGAATGCCTGAAAAACAGAGAATCCTGATCGTAGATACAGATAGAAAAGTCACGTCGCAGATCGCAGAAGCCCTCATGAAAGAGAATTATGAGACTATGGAGGTCAATGATCTTCTGGCCAATCCGGACCCTTGTGACCTGTTTCGTCCTGACCTGATCGTATTTGATCCGGCCATCCGGGGGAACGATCCCCATCACAGACTTCAGAAGTTCTGGAATACTTACAAAGTCCCGACTCTTGTAATCAGCAGCAAGGATGATGTGATCTCCAAGGTTATCAGCCTGGAGATGGGTGCTGATGACTATCTGGTCAAACCATTTGACATGCGTGAATTCATAGCAAGGGTTCACGCACTCCTGCGGCGTTCTTTCCTGATCAT
>OMSN01000071.1 GCA_900313765.1 uncultured Eubacteriales bacterium | reverse complement strand
ACTGGAGACTTTTGTTCACGGGGCTTTGTGTTACTGCTATTCCGGGCAGTGCCTGATGAGCAGCCTGATCGGTGGAAGAAGCGGCAACCGGGGCAGATGTGCACAGCCCTGCAGACTTCCTTATGAATTCCCGGTTTCGGAGATGAACGCTCAGGAAGCCCGGGGGAAGAAGGCGCAGCCGCAGTATCTCCTGAGTCCGAAGGATATCTGCACACTGCGGATCCTTCCGGATCTGATCGATGCAGGGATTGCATCCCTTAAGATCGAAGGCCGGATGAAAAGCCCGGAATATGCCGCGGGTGTCACGGCCATGTACCGAAAATATGTAGACCTGTACCTGGAGAAGGGACGGGGCGGCTACAGCGTGGATCCGGAAGATGAAAGACTGCTGACACAGCTGTTCAGCCGCGGACCGTATTCGCAGGGCTATTACTCCAGACGAAACGGCCGGGATATGATCGTCCTGAAGGAACGAAGGAAGGAGAAAGGCGATGCGCTGCGTGCCTCTCAGGAAGCAGTTGGGAAGATCCACGACCGCTATACGCCCTCGCCTAAGATCCCGGTGAATGGGTATGCCAGGATCTGCTCCGATGGCCCCATGACGATGACAGTGGAACTGGATGTCCCTGGCGGTGTGCATGTGGAAGCATCAGGCGCGGCTGCGTCGAAAGCAATGAACCACCCTGCGGTGGAAGAGAATGTGCGCAGGCAGCTGATGAAGACAGGGGATACCCACTTCGAGTTCGCCTCCCTGCAGATCGATCTGGAAGACGGACTGTTCATTCCGGTGAAACAGTTGAATGACCTGAGGCGCAGCGCGCTGGAGAAGCTGGAGGCAAAGATCCTGGAGTCATTCAGAAGACCGCCTGCCGTCAGGAAAGCGGCTGACTCACCTGCAGGATGGCGGCAGTCTGAAGAGCAGAAGGTACCGGTGCATCCGGACATTACCGCTTCCGTGTGCACCATGCCTCAGCTGGACGCAGTCCTTCGGGACAGCAGAGTGAGAGGGGTCTATCTGGATCTGTCCCTGTGCAGCGCGGATATACTGGACGAGGTCCGCAGCAGCGGGCGGAAGGTTTATGTCATGATGCCTCCTGTCTGGAGAGCGGACACTGTACGTACATTTGAGAAATGTATGGGAAACAGCCTTCCGGAGAAGACAGACGGTCTGCTCCTTAGAAGTTTTGACCAGCTCGGATATATCCGGCGCAGAGAACTGGATCTTCGCGGTCTGGAACTCATCGCGGATGCAGGTCTGTATACCTGGAACCGGGAGGCAAGGCTGCAGCTGCGCTGTCTTGGCATCACGACAGATACCCTGCCTTATGAATGTACGATTCATGAACTCAGGGAGCGGGGATGCGAAGGAAGCGAATGCGTGATCTATGGGTACCAGACCCTGATGATCAGTGCCCAGTGCCTGACCCGGACGACCATCGGATGCAGCCACCAGGAGACGGTCCGTTTTATGAAAGACCGCCGAGGCGTGCTGTTTCCCGTGCGAAATGACTGCAGCATCTGTACGAATACTATTTACAACAGCGTTCCCCTGGAACTTATAAGTCTGAGAGAAGAGATCGCTTCTCTCGGGGCCGGTTCGCTTCGGTATCACTTCACTGTTGAGAGTGGTGAGGAGACGACGCGGATCCTGCGCGGGGAACTGCCGGAACATATTACAAGAGGACATTTCAGGAAAGGAGTGGAGTAGAGCGTGAATCTGGCAAATCTGACAGGTACGGTTTCAAAAGCGGCACAATACCTGATTATTGTGCTGATGGTAATCTATACTGTTCAGAGCTACACGGTCTTTGCACAGAGAAACCGCACGGACCGTGAGCAGATCTTTCTGCGCCAGAATGTTTCCATGTTCGTGATCCATTTTCTTGCCTATCTGATCATGTATCTGAACACTGCGAAGTTTGAACTGATCCTGTTCTACGGCGCGCAGGTTCTGTACCTGATGTTTACACTGCTTCTGTACCGCAATCTCTATCCGCGTGCCTCAAGGAGCCTGATCAAAAACATGTGCATGCTGTTGTCTGTGGGGTTCATCATGATCACCAGGCTGTCCTATGACCAGTCGGTGAAGCAGTTTGAGATCGCGGCTGCGGGGACGGCGATCGCCCTTCTGATCCCTTTGATCGTACGCAAACTGCTGGTGCTGACGAAGATGACCTGGGGGTATGTGTTCGTCGGGATCGGTCTGCTGGCTCTTGTCATGATCGCCGCAAATGTGACGAACGGAGCGAGGCTTGCGATCTACATAGCCGGATTCAGTTTCCAGGCATCGGAATTCGTCAAGATCATCTTTGTATTTGCCGTGGCAGGACTTCTGAGCACGGAGCACAGCTTCCGCAGAGTGGTGATCGCCACGGTGCTGGCAGCCGCCCATGTCCTGATCCTGGTTGTCTCCACAGACCTGGGTTCTGCCCTGATCTTCTTCGTGACCTACCTGGTCATGCTGTTTGTGGCAACCCGCAATCCCTTCCTGACGATGATCGGCATCCTGGCATTCTGTGTGGCGGCGATTGCCGCATATTTCCTCTTTGCCCATATCCGGATAAGGGTGCAGATCTGGAGAGATCCTTTCGCAGATTATGCAGGGAGCGGATATCAGATCTGTCAGTCCCTGTTTGCCATCGCAGCGGGCGGCTGGTTTGGAACCGGCCTGTATAACGGGAGCCCCGGTGCCATACCCTATGTGGCGCAGGATTTCATGTTCAGCGCCATCCTCGAGGAAATGGGCGGGGTCTTCGGTATCTGTCTGATCCTGGTATGCATGGCAGTCTTTATCATGTTTGTGAATATTGCAATGAAACTGAGCAACCGTTTCTACAGGCTGGCTGCCCTGGGCATCGGTACCACCTATGCGACCCAGGTCTTCCTGACCATCGGAGGCGGTACGAAGCTGATCCCCATGACGGGAGTCACCCTTCCGCTGGTGAGCTATGGAGGAAGTTCCCTGCTCAGTACGATCACCATGTTTGCCATTGTGCAGGGCCTGTACATGCTCAGGGGCGATGAAGTGAAACAGAAGAATGCAGCGCAGATCAGACCGGAGACAGAGCGCACGCCGCAGGAGGTGTATTCTGACCGGAGGATGGAGAGAGATGAAGCGCAGCGAAGATATTGACCGGACATTTGAGCCTGAGATCCGGAATGTGGATCTCACAGGACAGGGGCAGGAGGTTCCCACAGGCAGGCAGCACAACACCGAGCTGTCTGTCGTGACCTGGATCTTCGTGCTTCTGTTTATGCTGCTCATCGGCCGGGTTGCCTATATACTGGTGGCGGAATCAGACCGCCTCAAGAGCAATATCAACAATACCAAGGCGGATTCCAATTCTGAAAATGTGATCCGCGGGGACATTATAACTTCCGAAGGAACGCTTCTGGCAACAACGCTTCTGGATGAATACGGGAACCAGACACGTTCCTATCCGTTTGACAATGTGTTCTCTCATGTAGTCGGGTATGCGACAAACGGCAAATCCGGACTTGAGGCAGAGGAGAATTACGAACTTCTGTCGTCCCACTCCAGTCTGCTCAAACAGATCCAGGCAGGAGAGAAGGGGGAGAAGATCCAGGGTGACCGGATCGTTGTGACGCTGAATGCGAAACTGCAGCAGGCAGCTTACTATGCGCTGGGATCCTACCGCGGCGCAGTGGTTGTGATGGAACCTGATTCGGGCCGGATTCTGGCAATGGTCAGCAAGCCGGACTTCAATCCGAATACCATAGGCAGTGAGTGGGAGACACTGTCTGCCGATACATCGCAGAGTCCTCTGCTCAACCGCGCCACACAGGGTCTGTATCCGCCGGGATCCACCTTCAAGATGGTCACGACACTGGCGTATCTGCGGGATCATCCTGCAGATTACCAGCAGTTCTCCTGGAACTGCCAGGGTGCACTGTCCCAGGACGATGTTACGATCACCTGCTACAACAACGAGATGCATGGACAGGAGGACCTTGCCGCTGCATTTGCCAGCTCCTGCAATACCGCTTTTGCACAGATCGGTCTGGAAACGGACAATGGTGATCTTCGAAAAACAGCAGAAGACTTCCTGTTCAATAAGTCACTTCCGACTTCCATGCCGTCCTCCCAGTCTGTCTTCAAACTGAAGAAGGATTCCTCTGCCGCAGAGCAGATGACAACAGCGATCGGACAGGGAGAGACCCTGGTCTCTCCGCTTCATATGGCGCTGATCACATCCACGATCGCCAACGGCGGCGTCATGATGAGACCTTATTATGTGGACCGCATTGAAACCTCCGACGGCACCGTGGTCAGGAAACAGGATCCGGAGATCTACAGGAAGGTCATGACTCCGGAGGAAGCATCGGTTCTTACGGAATACATGACAGGGACTGTCACACGAGGGACAGCGGCAGCACTGTCAGGGAACGGATATACGGTCGCCGGCAAGACGGGATCTGCAGAATATGAGACCGGGGGGACCACGGGAACCCACTCGTGGTTCTGCGGATTTGCAGAGACCGGGGAACCTCATATCGCCATTGCGGTGATCGCAGAGGACGGCGGGACCGGCTCATCGACAGCCGTCCCGATCGCAAAGCAGGTTCTTGATACCTTTTTTTATGGATAATCTTTCAAGGATGAGATATACTTAATATGTATGATCCCGGAAGCGCGGCAGTATGGGTTCCGGAGAATAACTTGTGAATAATATACAGATACCGAAACACAGACAGGAGGCGTTGCAATGATCGAGGCAACAAGCTGTGGCGGTGTGGTCATTTTCAGGGGAAAGATCCTTGTCCTGTACAAGAGTTATCGGAACCGCTATGAAGGATGGGTCCTGCCGAAAGGAACCGTTGAAGAAGGCGAAGAATATGACCAGACGGCACTTCGTGAAGTCCGGGAGGAGACCGGGGCAAAGGCACAGGTAGTACAGTACATCGGCAAGAGCCAGTATTCGTTCAATGTGCCGCAGGATACAGTGGAGAAGGTCGTACACTGGTATCTGATGAGGGGAGAGAGTTATTATTCAAAACCCCAGAGGGAAGAGTATTTTATAGACTCAGGCTTTTACAAGTTTCATGAAGCATATCACCTGCTGAAGTTTTCCAATGAGAAAATGATCCTTGAGAAGGGATACAATGAGTATCTGGAACTGAAGCGGCAGAATAAATGGAACTGATCCTATGGTATGGTATCAAAACCTATATGTCGGACGCCTGATCTCCCCGCGGAAGGATAAGGTGATCGATGAGATCGACCAGGGCAGATACCCTGCTTTTGTGTATCTGCTGATCATTCCTGAGAGCAGAAGCAGTCAGCTGGAGATCATCAGAGCATCCGAACTATCGCATGATTATATCAGGGAGCATTGTCTTCTGATCGTGGGGCTCGCACAGGGAAAGACAGAAGCGGTAAGCCTTCTGGAACAGCTGATGCAGGATGTCTTCCGTGACCGGAAGGACGCGGATGTCCGCGCGTGGCTTTCTGAAGAACACTGACAGGGAGCATTCATGCTGCATATACTTTTGACAATATTAAAGGTTATCGGCATCCTGGTGCTCGTGATCCTGGCATTGCTTGTCCTGCTGATCCTGATCGTTTTATTCGTTCCGGTCCGGTACAGGTTCCATGTCAGAAAAGAGAGCGGCCCCCTGGAAGCTGACGGCCTGGTCTCGTGGCTGTTGAAGATGCTGCGGGTAACCGTACGGTACAGACAGAAACGCGCTCTGGCGCAGATATGGGTACTGTGGCTCAGGATCAAGAGTATCCGGATCCCGGATCACGGTGACCAGTCGGACGCGAAACCCGCGCCCAAGAGCAGTCCCGGGAGCAATACATCCACGGCCGGCTCTGCGAAGACGGTTCCGGATCCGATACCCGAACCTGTATCGAAGCCTGCTTCAGAAACAGAACCGGATCATGGTCCGGACAAGGCTCCGGAAAACAGGGAGGATGCAGAATCCGTCTCCTCGCTCCGGAAGATCCTGGAGGTGCTTCCTCAGAAAGCGCTGAACGTGCTTGAGAAGATCTGCAACCTTCTGCTGAGACTCATCGATCTTCCATTTGATCTGTATGATATGGCAGACAACACGATCGACCGGGTGGAGAAGAAGATCCGGGCGATCAGGTATAAGGTTGAACCTTTCCTGTCGATCGAAGCAGATCACATGATACGGAAAATGATCGGATATCTCCTGTACCTGATCCGGGGATGGAAACCGAGGAAGGTGGAGGGCTATCTGGAATTTGGTACCGGGCAGCCGGACCTGACAGGAAAGCTCGCTGGACTGATCTGTCTGCTCCTGCCGGACGGCGCGGACCAGTTTGAACTGCGGCCGGACTTTTATGAGAAACGGCTGCTCACAGACATTGTGATCAGCGGACGGATCCGATTCTACAGGCTTGCTGTTGTGGGATTCAGGATTCTGATCGACAGAGAGTTCTGGGCTTTGCTCAGACTGATCAGGCATAAACCCCCGAAAGGGAAGAAACGAAAACGCAAGTCAGATTCAGACAATCAAACGCGGAGGAAGAACCATGGCTGAACATTTTCAGGGAACTGTAGAATCTCTTTTTAAAGGGATGGAGAGCTTTGTGACGACCAAGACCTGTGTAGGGGATCCGGTCTATATCGGAGATACGATCCTCGTCCCGCTGGTAGATGTTTCGTTTGGCGTAATGGCCTCTGCAAAGAATGAGGACAGAAGGTCCAACGGCGGTGGCGGCATGGGCGGCAAGATCACCCCGACGGCGCTGCTCGTCATCAAGGATGGCGCTACCAAGCTGGTCAACATACGCAATCAGGACAGCCTGTCGAAGCTGATCGACATGGCGCCGGATCTGATCAATAAGTTTACTTCCAGGGATAAAGTAGTCACTACGCCGGAAGAGGATTCCGCGATGGCCCAGGCCGCCAGGGATGAGGAGAGATTCTGAGGATACAGACAGATGACAGGCACTCGCACCTAAGCACGAGTGCCTGTCATTTATTTACAGGGACGAAAAAAGAGCCGATGCGTCAAGCCGCACCAGCTCTTTATTCCTTATCGCTATCGTAATGCTTATGCACGTTCAACAGCGCCTGATCTCAGGCATGAAGCACATACATAGAGCTTTTTGTTCACGCCGTTAACTTTAACCGTCACATGCTTGATGTTCGCCTTCCACATCTTGTTGCTTCTTCTGTGGGAGTGGCTGACGTTGTTACCGAAGTGAGCACCCTTGTCACAAATTGCGCATCTGGCCATCTCTAGCACCTCCTATCTAAACCGCGACTTGAGTATTGTAACAGAGATACCTGGTCTTTGCAAGATAATATTTGAATGATTTTACAGTTTTCAAACCGCCCGTTCTCTGCTAGAATGAAACGGATTATGGAAGGAGGTTTATCTATGAGTGTTCGGATGAACAATAACCGTGGTTCGATCGTAATCGACTCAAATGTGATTGCAACCTACGCGGGCTCTGTTGCAGTGGAATGCTTCGGGATCGTAGGTATGGCAAGTGTCAGCATGAAGGATGGACTGGTCAAACTCCTCGGACGTGATCACCTGGGTCATGGCATTAATGTGCGCATGAACGGGAGCAGAATTGAACTGGATTTTCATGTGATTGTTTCTTATGGAGTCAGTATCTCTGCAGTTGCGCAGAATCTGGTGGAAAGTGTCAGTTACAAACTTGAATCGTTTACCGGTATGGAAGTTGAGAAGATCAATATCTACGTAGAAGG
>OMSN01000208.1 GCA_900313765.1 uncultured Eubacteriales bacterium | reverse complement strand
CTGTCCGGACTGAACAACGAGCTTGCCCTCGTCGATGTACGGCTGAAGCAGATCCATAGCGCCTGCGAAGAAATATCCGGCGTTGTTGTCGCCCGGGTCACCAGCGGTAGCTTCCATGTTGAACGGGCCTTCTGCATTCTCAAGATCCAGGGTGTCGATGATGTACTGTCCCTGAACGGTACCGACCATGTAGTTGTCGAAGGTCGCATAGTAGGAAACAGCGTCAGAGTCCATCAGCAGACGGTCATAAGCGAATACCGGGATCTCGTTCTCTTTTGCCATCGTAAGAGCTTCACCAAGGGAAGATCCTTCGATTGCAGCGATAACCAGAACTTCGCATCCGGAAGAGATCATGTTCTCAACCTGAGACAGCTGAGTCTGGACATCGTTGGAAGCATACTGAAGGTCGACTTCATAGCCGGCAGCTTCCAGCTGAGTCTTCATGTTGTCACCATCCTGATTCCATCTCTGCAGATCCTTGGTCGGCATGGAAACGCCGATCTTCTGTCCGTTGCCCGGAAGGATCTCAGCTTCGGTCTCTGCGCCGAATGCTACTGTGCTGAGGCTGCCGATCATAAGAGCAGCTGCAAGTGTGATGCTAAGTAACTTCTTCATTCTTCATTCCTCCTTAGGAAATATAATGATATTGCGGTTCCCCGCTACGATACACAGTTTATCACAGTCAAAATGACGAAGGAATAGACAGAATTGAGAGGTTTTAGTCTATTTTTGACGGTGCGAAAATGATATCGTACATAAAAATAGCACACATTTGACAAAACAAAGCATTTTGACAAATATGTGCTAGAAAATTCTATTTATCTCACCGTGAAGCGGTAGGTTGTCACAGATTCCACAACTTCACCAGCCCTGAGGATCGGCTTCGCAAAGCCTTCCTGGTTGATGGAGTTCGGATAGAACTGGGTCTCCAGGCAGAATCCGTCTCTGGGACCATAGAGCGCTCCGTCTTTGCCGTGCATCTCCGGAATACAGTTGCCTGCATAGAACTGCACGCCCGGAAGATCGGTGTAGCACTCCATGCAGATACCCGTCTTCGGCTGGTACGCCTCTGCGAAGCGGACCATCATGCCCTTGTCTTTCTGGATCACAAAATTGTGATCATAACCGCCGACGAACTTCAGCTGTTCATCATCCGCATTGATGTCCTGCCCGATCGGTTTCTGGGTGGTGAAGTCAAATGCGGTGCCGGCAACCGGACGCAGCTCACCCGTCGGGATTGCCTGTCCGTCGACGACCGGCGTATACTTGTCACAGCTCATCCAGAGGATGGTATCCTCCATGGATCCGCAGGCGTGTCCGCCGAGGTTGAAATAAGAGTGATTGGTCATATTGCAGATCGTGTCGGAGTCACATTCTCCCGTATAACGGATGCGCAGCGCATCATCGTCTGTCAGGGTGTAGGAGCAGGTCCCGATGAAGTTTCCGGGATACCCCTGCCGCAGATCGGAATCCTTAATGGAAAATGTGATGCAGTTATCCGAAGTGAGCTGCACCTTGGCCTTACGGCTGCTGAAGATGTCGGGACCGCTGTGAAGATTGTTATCGTTATCGTTGACCGGAAGCTGGTATGCCTTGCCGTTCAGCTCGAATCTTGCAAGACCGATGCGGTTTCCGGATCTTCCGACCCACGCTCCCAGGAATCCTCCGTTCTTCAGATATTCTTCCGGTGTATCATATCCGAGCACGATATCCTGCATCACCTCGTTCTTATCCTGGAACAGTAACGAGACGATCGTACCGCCAAGGTCTGTCACCTTGATCTGGGTTCCCTTTGCGTTGGTGATCGTATATAAGGTGTACTCGCTGCCGAAAGGTTCCTTTGTGATTCCCATATCTGTTGTCCTCCTGTACTCTTGTTAATTCTGCCCTGTCACACGGCGCCCGCCCGTGATGCCACAGGCGGGCGCCGGTACCTTTGCATCAGGTATTTCGATCAGCGTCCGATCACTTGAACGGATTCTCGCTCTTGTACGGAAGAGCAGCAGGCTGGTTCCAGCCAATCTCATCCTGTGCGACTCCGATATACTTGAAGACTTCAAACAGAGCCTTGCCGTAATGTCCGAACGCAACTGCTCCGTGATGCGGATAGCCCTTCTCGATCAGGATATGGCGATAGAATCTTCCCATCTCCTTGATAGCGAAGATGCCGATGCCGCCGAAGGATCTGGTAGCGACCGGAAGGATCTCGCCTTCTGCGACATATGCGCGAAGGATGTTGTCCGATGTGCTCTGCAGACGGTAGAATGTGATCTCGCCCGGCTGAAGATCGCCCTCGAGAGTTCCGTTTGTAACCTCGACCGGCAGGTTTCTGGCCATGATTCTCTGATACTTCATCTCGCCCTTCACAAGTCTGGTAGAGCAGGTATTGCCGCAGTGGAATCCCATGAATGTATCGGTATGCTTGTAATCGAACTTGCCCTTGATGGACTCTTCGTACATATCATCCGGTACAGAGTTGTTGATGTCAAGCAGGGTAACTTCCTCACCGGCGATGCAGGTTCCGATGAACTCGGACAGAGCGCCGTAGACATCGACTTCGCAGGATACCGGGATTCCAAGTCTTCCGGTCAGGCGGCTGTTGACATAGCAGGGAACAAATCCGAACTGAGTCTGGAATGCCGGCCAGCACTTTCCTGCGATGCAGACATAATCTCTGTATCCCTTGTGAGCCTCAACCCAGTCAAGCAGGGTCAGTTCATACTGTGCAAGTTTCGCCAGGACTTCCGGCTTCTTGTTGCCTTCGCCCAGTTCCTTCGCCATATCTGCGACCACATCCGGAATTCTGGGATCATCGGCATGCTTGTTGAAGGATTCAAACAGGTCAAGCTCAGAGTTTTCCTCGACCTCTACTCCGAGGTTGTAGAGCTGCTGGATCGGAGCGTTGCAGGCAAGGAAGTTGTTCGGTCTCGGTCCGAAGGTGATGAGTTTCAGTCTGGACAGACCATAGACAGCACGAGCGATCGGAAGGAATTCATGGATCATATCGGCGCACTCAGCAGCTGTTCCTACCGGATACTCCGGAATATAAGCCTTCACGCTGCGCAGTCTCAGGTTGTAGCTTGCATTCAGCATACCGCAGTACGCGTCGCCGCGGCCGTCACACAGATCGCCCTGGGTCTCTTCAGCAGCTGCGCAGAACATCTTCGGTCCTTCAAAATGCTTTGCAAGCAGTGTCTCGGAGATCTCCGGTCCGAAGTTTCCAAGATAGACTACCAGCGCATTGCATCCAGCCTTCTTCACATCTTCAAGAGCCTCGACCATATGGATCTCGCTCTCGATGATACATACCGGACACTCATAGATGTCATCTGCATCGTACTTTGCAGTGTATGCATCGATCAGAGCTTTTCTTCTGTTGATCGCAAGGGATGCCGGGAAG
>OMSN01000296.1 GCA_900313765.1 uncultured Eubacteriales bacterium | reverse complement strand
CAGCATATGAATCTCCCTGCGTAAAAGTGTAGACTTTTTCAAAAGAATTGTAGACGATAAAACGGTAGAAGTAAAGAAATATGGGATATTCTTGAGATAGAGAAAGAGAGCACTATTTCAGAATCAACTGAAGTAATTCCTGGATGATGAAGCGGATCAAAGGACCGGAGGACAGGAGCAAAGGAGAGAGAGCATGCAGCAATATTATCTTGCCATAGATATCGGCGCATCCAGCGGACGCCATATCCTGGGACACCTGGAGGACGGAAAGATGGTCCTGGAAGAGGTCGGACGGTTTGACAACCGCCAGGTCATGAAGAATGGCCATATCTGCTGGGATCTGGAGCATATCTGGGAAGGGATCCTGGAGGGACTGAAGAACTGCAGCAAACTTGGTAAGATTCCGGCCACCATCGGGATCGATACCTGGGGAGTGGACTATGTACTGCTGGATGGAAATGGACAGATGCTGTCCGATGCCGTTGCCTACAGGGACAGCCGTACAGACGGGATCGCCCCGGAAGTGGAGAAGCTCATCTCTTCAGAAGAACTCTACAAAAGGACCGGGATCCAGAAGATCAACTTCAACACGATCTATCAGCTGGCAGCATTGAAGAAGGAACATCCCGAGGTGCTGGAAGAGGCACAGAGCATGCTGATGATCCCGGATTACCTGAACTATCTGCTCACCGGCGTGATGAAGCAGGAGTACACGAATGCGACCACCACCGGCCTTGTGGATGCCCGTCAGAAGACCTGGGACATGGACCTGATCAGGACACTGGGGCTTCCGGAGAGACTGTTCACAGAGCTGTCCATGCCGGGCGATGTCGTCGGGACGCTGAAACCGGAGATCGCAGATCTGATCGGATTCACCTCCACCGTGATCCTGCCGGCAACCCACGATACCGGCTCTGCATTCCTGGCAGTTCCGGCGAAAGACGACAATGCAGCCTATCTGTCCAGCGGCACATGGTCACTGCTGGGAATGGAAAATGAAGTGCCGGTCACTTCAGAAGCGTCAAGGGAGCAGAACTTCTCCAACGAGGGAGGCGCCTGGTATCGCTTCCGCTATCTGAAGAACATCATGGGCCTGTGGATGATCCAGTCCATCCGGAGAGAACTGAACGGAGTGGAATATGTGGCAGGCAAGACCAGCCGCCATGCAGATGGAAGAAAATGGAGCTTCCCGGATCTGATCGAGGAGGCCAGGAAAGCAGCGAACTTCTCATCGGTTGTAGATGCGAACGACAAGAGCTTTCTGGCGCCGGACAGCATGATCGACGCGATCCGCGCTTACTGTGAGAAGACCGGTCAGGCATCTCCGCAGTCCGTAGGAGAGATCATGCAGTGCGTGTACGGCAGCCTTGCGATCTGCTACAGAGACGCGATCCACGCGCTGGAGAAGCTGACTGGAAAGACAATCACCAGCCTCAACATCGTCGGCGGCGGGTGCCAGGACAACTATCTGAATGCCATGACAGCAGCAATGACAGGTCTTACGGTCTATGCCGGTCCGGTAGAAGGAACGGCCATAGGAAACCTGCTGGTACAGATGATCGCAGGCGGAGAACTGAAGGATCTGCAGGAAGCAAGAGAATCCATACGAAGAAGTTTTGAGATCAGGGAAATAAAGGAGGAATCAACATGCTCGTAAACACTAAGGCAAGAATCGGCGTCTTTTCCATCGCACTGGGAGCGTATCTGCCCCAGTTCCCGTCCCTCGTTCCCGAGTTCGAAGGACAGTATGAAGCATTCAAGAAGACTCTTCCGGACACGGTAGAGCTCATCGACGGCGGGATCGTCACAACCAAGGAACTGGCCATGAAGGCCGGCGACAAGTTCCGCGCGGCGGATGTAGACCTGGTGATCCTCCAGCTTCTGACCTACGCCACCTCCTACAATATGCTTCCGGCAGTCCGCGACCTGGACGTTCCGGTCGTTCTGGTCAATGTCCAGAAGAAGAAGGCTCCGGATTACGCGAATACGGATACCGCGACCTGGCTGGGTGAGCTGTATGCCTGCGGTGCTGTGGGCGAGATGGTGGCAGACCTCGAGAGAGCCGGCAAGCGTCACGCAGTGATTACGGGCGTTGTTGAAGGCGGAGATGAGGAGGTTGCCTCAGAACTGGAAGCCTGGTGCAAAGCCGCTCAGGTACGCCGCCGCTTCCGCGATACGAACCTGGCACAGATCGGACGTCCCTATCCGGGCATGATGGACCTCTATATTGACGAGACTAACCTTTACCACAGGATGTTCCTCTACACCAAGCAGTTTGACTGGGAGAA
>OMSN01000315.1 GCA_900313765.1 uncultured Eubacteriales bacterium | reverse complement strand
TGAAAGCCAAAAGGGATTTTATGATCACCTCGAGGCTTTACTCTTTTGACACGATGGCCGATGTGATCTCGGCCTCGAAGATCCTCCCCGAGGACTGCCCGGGATCAAGCTCCCTGTACCGCGACGAGCAGAGCGGGAAGCTCTACCTTCTGATCAGGATGAAAGGGATCGACGAGCTCGGCGTCATGCAGGGCTGTCTCGCCGCCCTTTCCGAATACGGCAGGCCCGAAAAGGTCAGCGCCGCCAGACAGCAGTTCCTGATCACGCACTGCACGGCCCTTCTGAAGCAGGACGCGATCCGGACTCTGGCCGGTCTTTAAAGATTTCGATATATTTCGTTCCATAACAGGGCGATTATCGGTTCATAATCGATATATTATTGAATGGGGCCGGATATATTATTATGCAATCATGATGAAAAACAGGTGTGTGTACACCTGTTTTTTTAGTGACTTTTTCTTCATACAATTGTAAAACACATTGTAATTTGCATTTCTGAATGCTAAAATTAAAGGTGCTAGATAAGCTGTGGGTTTTTACAACTTGGCGGTTAACGCTGCAATAATAACAGGAGGAAAAAAAATGGCAAGAAAGTTTCTCACCATGGATGGTAACGAAGCTGCTGCACACGCTGCTTATGCGTATACAGAAGTCGCTACCATCTATCCCATTACCCCTTCATCCGTAATGCCTGAGCATGTTGATGAGTGGGCGACAGCCGGACGCAAGAACATCTTCGGACAGCCCGTACAGGTCACCGAGATGCAGTCCGAGGCCGGTGCTGCAGGTGCTGTCCACGGCGCGATCGCTGCCGGTGCGATGACATCCACCTTTACCGCATCCCAGGGTCTTCTTCTGATGATCCCCAACCTTTACAAGATCGCAGGTGAAGGTCTTCCGGCAGTATGTAACGTCGCTGCACGCTGCGTATGTACTCACGCCCTTAATATCTTCGGCGACCACTCCGATGTATATGCGGCGAGACAGACCGGCTGCGCTATGCTGTGCGAGTCCAGCGTACAGGAAGTCATGGATCTGACTCCCGTCGCTTACTGCGCTGCAGTCAAGGGCAAACTTCCCTTCATCAACTTCTTCGACGGATTCCGTACATCCCACGAGATCCAGAAGATCCAGATCTGGGATTACGACGATCTGAACGATCTGATCGATCACGAAGCGATTGCCGAGTTCCGTGCTAACTGCCTTAACCCTACGCATCCCCGTCAGATGGGCTCCGCGCAGAACCCCGATCTGTTCTTCCAGACCCGTGAGTCCTGCAACTCCACCTACAACGCGATGCCCGCGATCGTTCAGGAGTACATGGACAAGGTCAATGCCAAGATCGGCACAGACTACAAGCTGTTCAACTACTACGGCGCTGCAGACGCTGAGAAGATCATCATTGCTATGGGCTCCGTCAACGAGACCATCGAAGAGACCGTTGATCACCTCAACGCTAAGGGCGAGAAGGTCGGCGTAGTCAAGGTCCGCCTTTACAGGCCTTTCTGCACCGAGGCATTCCTCGCAGCGATCCCGAAGACTGTCAAGCAGATCTCTGTTCTCGACAGGACCAAGGAGCCCGGCTCCATCGGCGAGCCTCTGGCACTCGATGTCAAGGCCGCGATCGCAGGCACAGAGTTCAAGGATGTCCCTGTATTCTCCGGCCGCTACGGCCTGGGTTCCAAGGATACCACTCCCGCCCAGATCATCGCTGTCTTCAACAACACCGAGAAGAAAGAGTTCACCATCGGCATCACTGATGATGTGACCAATCTGTCTCTAGATCCCGGCAAAGAGATCGTTACCACTCCCGAGGGAACGATCTGCTGCAAGTTCTGGGGCCTTGGCGCAGACGGCACCGTCGGTGCGAACAAGAACTCCATCAAGATCATCGGCGACAACACCGACATGTATGCGCAGGCATATTTTGACTATGACTCCAAGAAGTCCGGCGGCGTCACGATGTCCCACCTGAGATTCGGCAAGAAGCCCATCAAGTCCACATACCTGATCCACCAGGCGAACTTCGTAGCATGCCACAACCCGGCATACAGTCACAACCCGGCATACATCCGCAAGTTCAACATGTCTCAGGAACTGGTAGACGGCGGCACATTCCTGCTGAACTGCTCCTGGAACAAGGAAGAGCTGGAGACCCACATTCCTCCGCAGGTCAAGAAGTTCATCTATGACCACAAGATCAACTTCTACACCATCGACGGCGTGAAGATCGGTATCGAGACCGGCATGGGCCCGACCCGTATCAACACGATCCTTCAGTCCGCATTCTTCAAGCTTGCGAACATCATCCCCGAAGAGGATGCGATCGCTTACATGAAGGCTGCTGCTGAGAAGACCTACGGCCGCAAGGGTAAATCCGTTGTCGAGAAGAACTGGGCAGCGATCGACGCAGGCGCGAAGAACGTTGTCAAGATCGACGTTCCCGAGAGCTGGGGCCAGGCAGAAGGCGAAGAGTATGATCTTCCTCACGCTACCGGCGCAAGACAGGATGTCGTTGATTTCGTCAACAACATTCAGGTCAAGGTCAATGCACAGGAAGGCAATTCCGTTCCCGTATCTGTTGTCGGTGTCTATCAGGATGGTTCCACACCTTCCGGCGCCGCTGCATACGAGAAGCGCGGTATCGCAGTCAACGTTCCCGTCTGGGCTTCCGAGAACTGCATCCAGTGTACTTTCTGCTCCTATGTATGCCCTCACGCAGCAATTCGTCCGATGGCTCTGACCGATGACGAGTGCGCGAAGCTCCCTGAAGGCACTGTGACGATCCCGATGATGGGCATGCCCGGCTACAAGTTCGCGATCGTTGTTTCCTCCCTCGACTGCACAGGCTGCGGCAGCTGCGCGAACGTCTGCCCCGGCAAGAAGGGTGCGAAGGCTCTCAACATGATGAGACTCGAGGAAGGTATGGCTCAGCCCAACGAGCAGGATGCTTTCAACGTTGCCGTTACATTCGAGCCCAAGCAGGATGTCATCGACAAGTTCAAAGAGAACACCGTCAAGGGTTCCCAGTTCAAGCAGCCTCTGCTTGAGTTCTCCGGCGCATGCGCAGGCTGCGGCGAGACTCCTTATGCGAAGCTCGTTACACAGCTGTTCGGCGACAGGATGTACATCGCGAACGCGACCGGCTGCTCCTCCATCTGGGGCAACTCCTCGCCTTCCACTCCTTACACAGTGAACCACAAGGGCCACGGCCCCGCATGGTCCAACTCCCTGTTCGAAGATGCGGCTGAGTTCGGTTATGGTATGCTCCTCGCGAACCAGTCCCTGAGGAACAACCTCAAGACCAAGGTCGAGGCGATCGCTGAGACTGCAGGCGCTGACGTCAAGGCAGCTGCTCAGAAGTGGATCGACACCTTCGCGATCGGCGCTGAGAACGGCGCGGCTACGGATGCTCTGGTAGCAGCTCTCGAGGCTGACGGCTCCGCTGCAGCGAAAGAGATCCTTGAGCAGAAGCAGTTCCTGGCCAAGAAGTCCCAGTGGGTCTTCGGTGGTGACGGATGGTGCTACGACATCGG
>OMSN01000112.1 GCA_900313765.1 uncultured Eubacteriales bacterium | reverse complement strand
AGGCGTTTATGAGTGTCCTGAAGCTGGACGAGCAGTAACGGATATGAGAAGACGGGAACTTGGGATCTATGTACACATTCCATTCTGCGTCAGGAAATGCAATTACTGTGACTTTCTTTCATTTCCTGCATCCCGGCAGACCCAGGAGCAGTATTGTGATGCTCTGAAGGATGAGATACGGCAGTTTCCGTACGCGGCGCAGTATGAAGTGGTCAGCGTTTTTTTCGGAGGCGGAACACCGTCCCTGCCGGACCCGCATCTGACAGCCGGCGTCCTGGATGTGATCAGAGATTGTTTTCTGGTCAGGAAAGACGCGGAGATTACCATAGAATGCAATCCGGGTACGCTGTCGGATGAGAAGCTCAGCGTATATCATGAGGCAGGATTCAACCGTCTGAGCATCGGCTTGCAGAGTGCGGACAACACGCTGCTTGGGCGGCTGGGAAGGATCCATACCTGGGAGGTCTTCGCAGAAGAGTACCGCGCGGCGCGAAGCGCAGGGTTTTCCAACATCAGTGTGGACCTGATGTACGGCCTGCCGGGGCAGACCTGTGCCCTCTGGGAGGAGACCCTGCACAGAGTCCTCAGTCTTCCGAATGACGGTGCTAAGGCAGACCGGCCGACGGGGCCGGAGCATATATCGGCCTACAGCCTGATCATAGAAGAGGGGACCCCGTTCTGGGACATGTATCATGAAGATGCTCTCACAAGAGCAAGAGGGGACAGGCCGCTGTTTCTGCCGGATGAGTCATCTGAGGCGCAGATGCAGGAGGATCTTCAGAGAATGCTGCAGCAGGCCGGGATGCACCGGTATGAGATCTCGAATTATGCATTGCCGGGCAGGGAGAGCAGACACAATGTCGGCTACTGGATCCGAAGAGAGTATGCTGGCTTCGGCCTTGGTGCCTCCGGGCAGATCGCAGCGGAGCGGATTCGCAATACGGCAGATCTGTCTGAGTATCTGAATACCGGAGGACGTGTCGCTGAGCATACCTGTCTGACGAGGGAAAATGAGATTGAAGAGACCATGTTCCTGGGGCTTCGCATGATGGAGGGAGTGGATCTGGACCGCTTCGCCGAAACGTTTTCCATGCGGGCGGAAGATCTGTACGCAGATGTGATCGGTCCTCTTGCGAAACAGAATCTTCTTATAATAGAAGAGGGACATCTGAAACTGACACAGCGCGGGATTGATGTCAGCAATCTGGTGATGGCAGAATTCCTGCTGGAATAACCGGACAAACAGAAGAACAGATAAAAACAGGCGGACGTCCTTGGGGGCGTCCGCCTGTTCGTTCAGAACAGTTCATTTACCACGAAATCGTGGATCTTCAGATAGGTCTTCGTGTTGAAATGAAGACCGTCCACCGTTTCGAATCCGTCCGACTTCAGGAAGGAAGCGCTGTCCAGATAGCGTCTTGTGAATTCCTCCTTCAGCCGCAGATTCAGCTTGGCGATGTTCAGGTTGTTGATCATATCCAGAACTTCTTCCACTGCCGTTTCGCTCTCGAGCAGGAACTCTTCATCGATCGGGTTGACGGAGAGGATGTAGAAATCCGTATCGGGATGATTCCGGATGCAGTCCCAGTAAGTGACGATATAATCATCAATCTCGGTGGGATCATTGACCCCCAGATTGAAGACCACAGGAAGATCCGGGTATTCTTCGATCGCGTCGTCCATCTCAGACATGCCTTCCTCAATGAACCAGCTGACGCCCTCACCGACTTTTCCTATAAATATATCGTCGTCCGTACGTCCTGCCCTGTGCAGGGCGTCTCTCATGCCTAGTGTCCTGGAGTCACCGACAAAGATGATGCGGTGCAGGAGAACATTCTCTGTTTCCGTTTCGTCTTCCATAAAAATGAATGGAAGATCTGGCTCTGTCTGGGAATGGATCTGTGCAGCGGTCTGTTCGGTGTTTTTCTCAGACTCGGCAGCAGGGGAGTGGCCTGTAAGGCTTTCATCCCTGTCGTCTTCATTTTCCGTTGAGAAAATGAATCCTGAGAAGGATTCCGTCTCCCTGGGGCCTTGCATGCCCAGATGTCGAAGCCCTTCCAGTATACCGCCTTCTCCGCCCTGAATATCCAGTATGTACAATGCAAGCCCTGTCAGGATTACGATTCCCAGGATACAGGCGATGACAGCGGCCAATGTCCGTTTATGCATGCAGGATGCTCCTTCGTGTGCGTTCCTGATCGTACCGGGCCTGCCATGTCCGGATCCGGCTGTTCAGGAGCCGTCAGGAACAAATATCAGATCGACATCGTTCGATCTCAGTGAACGTTCTTATTTTATCACAATACACGGAAAAGTTCTCCTATTTTTCACAAATCAGTATTGACAAAAAAGATGGGGGGTCCTATTATAGTGCCATGGATGTTAGCACTCCAACAATCCGAGTGCTAACAGTAAGCGGAAGGAGGAAATCAGCGTGGAATTAGATGACCGCAAGTGGACTATACTGAAAGCCATCATCCAGACGTACCTGGAAACAGGGGAGCCGGTGGGATCCAGAACGATCTCGAAGATGCCGCAGCTCAGCCTCAGTTCCGCTACGATCCGCAATGAGATGTCAGATCTGGAGGAGATGGGCCTGATCATTCAGCCGCATACTTCTTCCGGGAGGATCCCTTCCGATAAGGGGTATCGTCTCTATGTGGACCGCCTGATGGAGGAGAAGGAGGCTGAGGTCTCCCAGATGAAACAGCTGATGATCTCCAGACAGGATAAGATGGAGCTGCTGCTGAAACAGATCGTGCGCTATCTGGCAGTGAATACCAATTATGCGACCATGATCACCAGCCCGCAGTACCATCGAACCAAACTGAAGTTCATACAGCTCTCCATCGTGGATGAAGAGCAGATCCTGGCGACCGTGGTTGCGGAAGGGAATGTGGTCAAGAACCGCATCATTCATCTGGAACACGGCCTGAACCGCGAACAGGTCCTGCAGCTGAACATCCTGCTGAATTCCAGGCTGAACGGGCTCACGATCGAACAGATCAATCTGAGCACGATCTCAAGACTGAAGCAGGAAGCCGGCATACAGTCGGAACTGATCTCGCAGGTGCTGGATGCGGTGGCAGACGCGATCTCCCAGGAGGAGGACGTGGAGGTCTACACCAGCGGCGCGACGAACATTTTCAAGTATCCGGAGCTGTCGGCTGATACCGACAAGGCCAGCGGCCTGATCCATGCGTTTGAGGAGAAGCACCCGCTGCTGAGCCTCATGGATAAGGACGGCGGGGAACACGCGATTCAGGTGTCCATCGGATCGGAGCTCCAGGATGAGAACATGCAGGACTGCAGTGTTGTCACAGCCAGCTATGACCTCGGAGACGGGATGTACGGCAGGATCGGCATCGTCGGACCGAAACGGATGGACTACGACAAGGTCGTGGGAATCCTGAAGGATCTGACCGGTCAGCTGGATGAGGTTTACAGAAACGGCAGTCCGGATCATACAGACAATTAGGTAACCGGAGGAAAGCATGGCAGAAGAGATCAAGAGACAGGCAGAGGAAGCAGCCAAAGCTTCCATGGAAGCTGAATCTGAGGCCGGCGCGGTTTCCGAGGAGGAGACGGCGCAGGATACGCAGACGGGAACTGCGGAGAATGCAGAGCAGCAGTCCGACAGTGAAGCATCAGAGGATTGCGGCGGACAGGAAACGGAGGGTCCGGGCAGTGAAGAGCCCCAGGATGAAGCCGAAGATCCGGAGGCGGATGTAGTGGACGGCGAATATGTTTCCGCAGACGAGAGCCCGAAGAAGGGCACATTTTTCCGCAGAAAGAAAGACAAGAGAGACGAAAAGATCGAAGAGCTCACCGACAAGGTGAAGCGTCAGATGGCAGAGTTCGACAATTTCCGCAAGCGCACGGAAAAGGAGAAGAGCCAGCAGTTCGATATGGGCGCCAGAAGCGTCATTGAGAGGATTCTCCCCGTGATCGATAATTTCGAGAGAGGGCTTGCGCAGGCAGATGCAGACAGCGAAGATCCCTTCGTTCAGGGAATGGAGAAGATCTATAAGCAGATGATCACGGAACTCGAGTCCATCGGAGTGAAGCCGATCGAGGCGGAAGGAAAGGAATTTGACCCGAATCTGCACAATGCAGTGATGCACTGTGAGGATGATACGGTTGGAGATAATATCGTGGTGCAGGAACTTCAGAAGGGGTATACGTACCACGACACGGTGGTCAGACACAGCATGGTTAAGGTTGCGAACTGACCTGCCGGTATCCGGAAGGATGCCGGACTGAACACAGACTTTACAGATCCACTGAGAAGGAGGAATTGATATGGGTAAAATAATCGGAATTGACCTTGGTACTACAAACAGCTGCGTAGCAGTTATGGAAGGTGGCAAGCCGACCGTAATCGCGAATGCAGAAGGCTCCAGAACGACATCTTCTGTCGTTGCATTTACGAAGAGCGGTGAGAGACTCGTCGGCGAACCTGCCAAGAGACAGGCAGTTACAAACTCTGACCGTACCGTCTCTTCCATCAAGAGACATATGGGCTCTGATTACAGAGTCAATATTGATGACAAGAAGTATTCTCCGCAGGAGATCTCCGCTATGATCCTTCAGAAACTGAAGAGCGACGCGGAAGGTTACCTGGGCGAGAAGGTCACAGAGGCAGTCATTACCTGCCCGGCATACTTCAATGACGCGCAGAGACAGGCTACAAAGGACGCAGGCAAGATCGCGGGACTGGATGTCAAGCGTATCATCAACGAGCCGACAGCAGCAGCCCTTGCATACGGACTCGACAACGAGAGCGAGCAGAAGATCATGGTCTATGACCTTGGCGGCGGCACATTTGATGTCTCCATCATCGAGATCGGCGACGGCGTCATCGAAGTTCTTGCAACCAACGGCAACAACCGTCTGGGCGGCGATGACTTTGATCAGAAGATCACGGATTATATGATCCAGGACTTCAAGAACAAGGAAGGCATCGACCTGAGCAATGACAAGATGGCTCTTCAGAGACTCAAAGAGGCTGCTGAGAAGGCAAAGAAGGAACTGAGCTCTGCAACCACCACAAACATCAACCTTCCGTTCATCACTGCCAATGAGACCGGTCCGAAGCATTTCGAGATGGATCTCACCAAAGCGAAATTCGATGAACTGACGGCAGACCTGGTTGACGCAACCGCAGAACCGGTCCGCAAGGCTCTTGCAGACGCAGGTGTCACGGCAAGCGAACTTGGCAAGGTCCTCCTGGTCGGCGGCTCCACCCGTATTCCGGCGGTCCAGGATAAGGTCAGGGCACTGACCGGCAAGGAGCCCAGCAAGACCCTGAACCCGGATGAGTGTGTGGCACTTGGTGCTGCGATCCAGGGCGGTAAGCTGGCCGGCGATGCAGGCGCAGGCGATATCCTTCTTCTGGACGTCACCCCGCTGTCTCTGTCCATCGAGACTCTGGGCGGCGTAGCTACGAAGCTGATCGAGCGCAACACCACGATCCCGACCAAGAAGAGCCAGATCTTCTCCACAGCGGCTGACAATCAGACCGCAGTTGATATCCACGTTGTACAGGGTGAGCGTCAGTTTGCCCGCGACAACAAGACACTGGGCCAGTTCCGTCTGGATGGGATCCCGCCGGCAAGAAGAGGCGTCCCGCAGATCGAAGTCACCTTTGACATCGATGCGAACGGTGCACATCACGATCACTTCCGGATCCAACATGTCCGATGAAGAGATCGACAAGGCTGTAAAGGAAGCTGCAGAATACGAGGCACAGGATAAGAAGCGCAAGGAAGGCATCGACGCCAAGAATGACGCAGATGCGATCGTCTTCCAGACCGAGAAGGCCATGGAAGAAGCAGGCGCAGCTCTGGACGCGAATGACAAGGCTGCAGTGGAAGCTGACCTGAAGGCTCTGAAAGAGTCCATTGCGAAGTGCGGCGATGAGCTGACGGATGATCAGATCAATGAACTGAAGGCGGGCAAGGAAAAACTGATGAACAGTGCCCAGAAGCTGTTTGAGAAGCTGTATCAGCAGCAGGCAGCCCAGCAGGGACAGGCAGGACCTCAGGCAGGCCCCGGACCGCAGGGCGGCGCGCAGGGTTCCGCTCCTGATGACGATGTAGTCGACGGAGATTACAGAGAAGTCTGATCAGGAAACAGACAGTTTTGAAACAGAGACAGAACGGGTCTGCACAGGATAACTGTGCAGGCCCGTATGGTGTGTTCATAAGGAACAGGAGACTATATGGCAGACAAGAGAGATTACTATGAGGTGCTGGGAGTCGACCGGAATGCGGACGATGAAACCCTGAAGAAAGCTTACCGGAAACTGGCGAAGAAATATCACCCGGATATGAATCCGGGCGATGAGGCGGCAGCAGAGAAGTTCAAAGAGGCATCTGAGGCGTATGCGATCCTGAGTGATCCCCAGAAACGTCAGCAGTATGATCAGTTTGGACATGCCGCATTTGAGCAGGGCAGCGGATTCGACGCGAGCGGATTCGATTTCTCCGATATCTTCGGCGGCATGGGTGGTATGGGAGACATCTTCGGCGATCTGTTCGGAGGCGGCCGGAGACAGGCAAACCCGAACGCGCCCATGCAGGGGGCAAATGTACGTGCCAGAGTCAGCATCTCATTTGATGAATCCATCAGCGGCTGCGTGAAGAATCTGGATATTGTCATCAAAGATGAATGTACAAACTGCGGCGGCACCGGAGCGAAGCCCGGCACAGCGCCGAAGATCTGCGCAAAATGCCGCGGCACGGGCCAGGTGACATACCGGCAGCAGAGTCTGTTCGGCATGATGCAGAGCACACAGCCCTGTCCGGACTGCCGAGGCACCGGCAAGATCATCGAGCAGAAGTGCCCCAACTGTGCAGGAACCGGATACACATCCAGCAAGAAGAAGATCGAAGTCACGATCCCTGCGGGAATCGATGACGGACAGAGCATCCGGATCCGCGGTAAGGGTGAGCCGGGCGTAAACGGAGGACCGAGAGGAGACCTTCTGGTAGAGGTCCGGGTTGCTTCCAACCCGAACTTCATCCGTCAGGACATGGACATTTTCTCCAATGTCGAGATCTCATTTGCCCAGGCAGCGCTTGGCGGTGACATGCGGATCAAGACTGTCGACGGCGAAGTCATCTATACCGTGAGAGCCGGCACGCAGTCAGGTACCAGGGTAAGACTGAAGGGCAAGGGAGTTCCCAGCGTCCATAATAAAGATGTGCGGGGAGACCACTATGTCACACTGACTGTGAAGACACCGACACATCTGTCGGAAGACGCGAAAGAAGCACTGCGCCGGTTTGACTCACTGACCGGGGACAGCCTGAACCAGGCTGCGGAGGGCGAACCGAAGAAGAAAAAGAAAACCTTTCGGGAGAAAATGAAAGAAGCCTTCAACGATGACTGAGTGATCTTTGCGTGGACACGGCTCCCGGGTGCATGCTATAATGCACACAACTTTAAACAAATATTCAGGGAAAGGAAACAGAATCTATGTATTGCTGCAGAAAAGTAACGGACGATCTGTTCTGGGTAGGTGCCAATGACAGACGTCTGGCAATGTTTGAAGGCGTTTATTCCGTTCCGATGGGCGTTTCCTATAACTCATATCTGCTGCTTGATGAAAAGACAGTCCTGTTCGATACGGTGGATGCCGCTGTAGGAACTGTGTTTTTTGAGAACGTAGAGAAGGTCCTGGGCGGCCGTCATCTGGATTACATCGTTGTCCACCATATGGAGCCGGACCACAGCGCAACCCTTGAAGAGCTTGTGCGCCGTTATCCGGATATCAGAATCATCTGCAACCAGAAACTGGCTGTCATGATGAAACAGTATTTCACATTTGACGTAGACGGCCTGGCGCAGATCGTGAAGGAGGGGGATACTTTCTCCAGCGGCACCCATACGCTTACGTTCGTGAATGCTCCGATGGTTCACTGGCCGGAAGTCATGATGACCTACGATACGACAAACGGTGTCCTGTTCACGGCTGATGCGTTTGGTACTTTCGGCGCGCTGAACGGTGCCCTGTTTGCAGACGAGGTCGACTTCGACAGGGATTACCTGGGTGAAGCGAGAAGATATTATACGAATATCGTCGGCAAGTACGGTCAGCAGGTCACGGCAGTCCTGAAGAAGGCTGCTGGACTGGATATCAAG
>OMSN01000002.1 GCA_900313765.1 uncultured Eubacteriales bacterium | reverse complement strand
CGGTCATGATGGTGAACCTGTTGACCACTTTGGTCATCGCGATCAGACCGACGTTCTGTGAGAAGGAGGTTACAGGAGGGCACCCAAACAGAGAGGACACGGCGGATGCGTATCCGTCGACCGCAAGGGAACCGGAGATCTCATCCTGTGTGATCCTGCGCCCGAGGCCTCCTGAGACCATGGCAGAGGTATCGCCGATCGTCTCTGCCGCAGATACGAAGAAGATCACGCACACTGACAGGATCGCTCCGATGTTGAACTGCGGCGTGAACATCAGGAAATGGGGCAGAGAGAGGATACCGCCTGAGAGGATCGAGCTCAGATCAACTTTTCCCAGAAACAGGGAGAGTATGTAACCGACGATCAATCCTGCCAGCACCGAGAGCTGTTTGAGATATCCTTTTGCAAAGATGGTCCAGATCAGGCATACGGCAAGTGTAACCGTACCGATGATCAGGTTTTTGGCAGACCCGAAGTCATCGGCGTAGCCGCCTCCAAAGGAGCGGGTGCCAACGGTAAACAGCGACAGACCGATTCCTGTGACGACAGATGCGGAGACGATGGGCTTGATATATTTCACCAGGTGTCTGGCGAACAGTCCAAGCGTTCCTTCCATCAGTCCGCCTACCAGAACCGCTCCGATCATGGTGGGATATCCATAATTGGCTGCCACAGAGCAGAGGATCGTCACAAAAGTGAAGCTGACGCCCATAACGATCGGAAGTCTTGATCCGATCCGCCAGATGGGGTAGAGCTGAAGCAGCGTAGCGATGCCTGCGATGAACATGGCGTTCTGGAGCAGCATTCCGATCTGCTCCTGCGACAGTGCCGGCTGGGCTGCCGCTGCTATGATCGTGATCGGGGCGAGGTTTGAGACAAACATGGCCAGAACATGCTGCATCCCGAATGGAATTGCCTTTGTAATGGGTACTCTGCCATCCAGGCGGTAGATGTTGTCGACGCTGACAGAAGGAGTATTGTTGGAATTGTTGGACATAGTAAGACCCTCCCGGGGTGTGCGACTGAAACAATCACACAAAATGTTATGAGACCTAACAATATAGTAGTCCTGAGAAGAGTTGGATTCTATGTACAAAAGTGTAAAAAATAGCGCGCGATAATTATGCAATATGCACAATTATCGCGCGCTTCAGCATATCTTCACGCGGTGGTTTCCCGGTTTGCGGACCGGATCAGCTGGAACAGGATCGCAGAGGTGACAAAGCCGGCAGCCATACTGCTGGCGAACAGGACGGTATAGGTTCCCTCCTGCCGGAACAGAGCACTCTCAGACAGAAGCAGGTGCCGCATGCACCGGTAGAGCGCTGCGCCGGGAATCATGGGGATAGAGGTCACGATCAGCAGACCGGTCGCCGGAGTCCGAAGGACCTTTGCGGCAATCTCTGAATAAACAGAGACCAGGAGGGTCCCTGCATAGCCTGCCAGATATTCATTTCCGGAGGCGTGCATGACTAGAAGATAGCACAGCCAGCCGAGGAAACCTCCGAAACCTGCCATCAGTATATGCCTTGCCCCGCGGAAGTTGTAGGCAAGCGCGAACCCCGCAGAGCCCGTAAAAGCAGCAATTAATTGAAAAGATTCATTCATTGTCATGGTAATTACCAGGCCGCGTTCATAGAACAAGGGCAGAGGCTGCGAATCCCAGTGCGACAACAGCGGACAGCAGCAGGGATTCGGCCAGACAGATCAGTCCGGTTATGGTCTCTCCGGTCAGAAGGTCCCGTATGGAGTTTGTGAATTTGACCCCGGGGATGAAGACCATCACATTTCCTATGCTGATCAGCGCAGCATGAGCATCCTGGATTCCGAGAGACATCACGTTGGCGAGGAAGCCGCCTGCAAGGGAGCAGACCAGTGCAATGAACAGCCCGTTGAAATAAGCCTCCTGGAGGCGGCGTCTGAGACACAGGAGGATGGATCCGGTCAGACCGGAGATCAGAAGGTCGGCCACATTTCCGCCGAAGAAAACGGTGAAGGATGCCGGGACTGCAGCGTAGATCAGCATCTGAACCGGCAGAGAGCGCTCCTTCATGCACTGAATCTCTTCCAGTCTTGCAAGAACCTCGTCCGGATTCCTGTAACTGCTGCATATGCTCCGGGACAGGCTGTTGACCTGTCCCAGTTTGTCAAAATCATTTTCTGTATGGCTGATGCGGCGCGTCTGTGTACAGTTTTGCGGTGCGGACTGCTCCTCGTCATCCTGCGTGAAGCAGGCGGTAGTAATGATGGAGGATGTGATGCAGAACACATCCGTCCGGATGAATCCGTAAGAGGTACAGATCCGCCGGATGCTGTCCTCCACGCGGCTCACTTCACCACCATATCGCAGAGTAGCCTCCCCCACAGCCATGGCGGCGTTCAGATATTTCTCAGCATCCTGTCTCAGCATTTTTGTCTGTATTCCCTGCAGATCTGGCAATCGAAGCGGTTATGCGCAGATATTCATCTATATCTTTCTTTCCGTGACAGTGGAGCGGTGATACACGGATCGCACCGTCCTTGATGCCCAGAGTGTGGACGATTCTCTCAGAGTACTGGCTGCTGCTCAGCCTCTCAAATACAGTGACACCGCGGTTCATGTATTCCTCTGCCAGCTCCACAAGGCCGATCCCGTCGATGCTCATGGCGACGATCAGATCTTTTTTGGTAAGATCTTCAATGTCGGTATAGACATGGACGCCCGGGATATGGCGAAGGCCGGGCACTGATTTTGTTCCCTCCAGCATGCGGTGGAGAAGAGCGCGCTCCTGCAGATGGATCCGGTTCATTCCTTCGATGAACAGCTCTCTCGCACCCTGTCTGTCAGGGGCAAAGTGACGGCCGATGCTGCATACATAATCGATCACGGCCATCATGGCTGCGAAGTTGCCCGGAGCGGGCGTTCCGAGAGCCCAGACATCCGGAGCCTTGAACAGAAGCTTTGCATGGAACATATTCGCGACACGGTGTGATACGTAGGCGAATCCGCATCCCCGCACTCCGAAGAACTTATAGGGGGCAAAGTTGCATACATCCACATTCCAGTCTTCCACATCGATCACGCAGTGCGGTGCGTGCTGAACAGCATCGCTGACCACATAGATATCCGGATTGATCTCATGTACACGGCGGGAGATCTCTTTGATATCCATGATATTGCCGGAGATGTTGGAAGCTGCCATAACGCTGACAAGAACCGTGTTCTCATCCACATGCTTCAGGACTTCCTCAACATCGATGCCTCCCGTCTCGGGATTTGCAGGGATCTCACGGAATTCTCTTCCTGTACGGATGCATGCATATTCAACCGCGTCATGGGCAGAGGGATGTTCCAGCTGTGTGGTAACCGCATTGGACCCCCATTTTACATTTTCAAGGATCGTAGAGACGGCCTGGAACATGGCCTGGGAAGCAGTCAGGTCTGTGATCAGTGCGCCTTGGGAGGTCCCAAAAACGATGTTCATGATCTCGCGGGTACCTTCCGTTACGAAGACCCCCAGATCTTTGCCGCGTCCTCTGGAGCGTTCGGGGCAGTCCGGGAATTCTTCCAGCTCACGTTTGATCTCAACAGCCTGCTTCAGACGCAGGGATCCGCCGGAGTTTTCGAAGAACAGACGATGCCCGTATTCCGGATCTGAATCCGCGAAACTGAACTGGTCTTTGAGGTGTTCCTGATATTCATCTGTAAAAAAAACGCCGTTTCTGGTATCCATATTTCCTCCGTCTCATCTGCCGTACATCTTCTGTGGATGCGGTCTTATGTGTGATTGTGTCTGCTGGATGTCTTTCATCATGGATAACGTAGCACAGGAGAAAATAAAAGTAAAAGTAATAAATATTATCTGAAATATAGAAGAAAATTATATATAAGATCTTTCGGAACAGAATAGACCCGGCACAGGTCTGTGGGAGCCAAACCTGTGCCGGGTCGGAGGGTAATATAAGATTAAGTGGTTCTTACCTCTCACTCCAGGCTACGGACGGATAGGAGAGTTCTGCAACAGCCTTATCCTCCGGATAGACGGTATTCAGCGCACCGTCCGAATACTGTACGATCACGCATGCGTGGTTGGAATTCTCACCGGTCTCTCCATAGGTATAGCCATCCAGCGCCATGGGATCCAGGGCCGGGTCGAGATCAAGGCCTTCGGCGAAGGCGGCACGTACAGCGGCGCTGTCGGTTGTGCCTGCCTGGTTGATGGCTGCAGCAAGAAGGACTCCGTTCCAGACATCGACAAGGACGTCGCCGATCAGAGCGGATCCTGTCTTCTGCTCAAACAGGGCAGCGATCTGCTTTGAAGCATCGTTGTCCATGGTTCCTGCCCAGCGGGCTGTGGTCAGAACGGTATCGGCATCCTTGCCGAGCGTCTTGGCAAATCCGGAAGACATGAAACCGCCGCGCTGTCCGAGAAGCATCTTCGGGAAGTAGTCCTGCGCCTTGAATTCTTCCATAAATGCAATCGCGTCGGTCGCATAAGAACTCATCATGACGACATCTGCTCCGGCATCTTTCAGAAGACGGACCTTGGAAGAAACATCACGGTCTGTCGAATCATAGAATACATTTTCTATTACTTCATATCCGTGTTCTTCCGCTGCAGCTTTCTCCAGAGTGGCGATGCCGGTACCGAAATCTGAGTTCTCGGAGCACAGGGCGATCGTTGAGATGTCTCCTGAAGCTTCCTTAACAGAATCAATAAACTCCATGGAGCTTTCTACATAGAAATCATCTCCGCCGAAACTTCTGAGCCAGTAATCATATCCGGCATTCAGAAGACTCATGGAAGTACCTTCTGACAGGAGAGGCACGGAGTACTTTTCCGCGGCCACCATCGCTGCCGCGGTAGTGTTGGAAGTGAAGTGTCCGAACAGGCCTACAACGCCTTCTTCCTGGATCAGATGCTCTGCTTCCTGAACAGCGGTCTGCGTATCGATCTGCTCACCTGTTACGAATTCGACTTTTGCCCCTCCGAGATTCGGAAGTCCTTCATCTGCTGCGAAGGGAAGATTGAGATCTTCATGTTTGTTATTGATCACATCTTCAAAGATTTCAGCAAGGACTTCCCACTCATCGCTGGAAAGAGACTGGCCGTTTTTGGCGATCATCAGTCCGAGCTTTATGGTGTCCCCTGCCGGAGCACTGTCTGCTTCTGTCTCTGCGGCCATAACCCCTGCAGACATACCGGCTGTCATGGTTACAGCAAGGGCAACTGACATCAATTGCTTCATTAATTTCATGATCCGCACCTCCATAGTGTTGGGAATCAGATTTGGGAATGTTGAAAAACAACATTTCCAACATATAATAAGTGCGCTACCTGCTTTAATGAGACAGAAAAAATGGAAAAAACAACTTGTATGCAAGAATAACGAATATGCAGACGGGTGTCTTGCGCTGAAAAATGGGATAAAAACGGGTGATCTGCATATCCTTCTATATATTATCAGTTTCGATCTCCATCCGCAATACCGTTAACTGCTGACATTTTGCTCAATAATCCAACATAGAATTTGTGGAAAACTCATAAATAATTGAAAATCCACATTTTCATGTTGATTTCAAACAGATTAGGTGCTAAAGTAGCATTGACAAGTGAAACGGAAGATGGAAAAACAACAAATCAATGCAATGTCACCAGCAAAACCCAGTTGCAAACACTTAAGGAGGAAAACACATGAATCTGAAGAAGGCAATCAGCGTCGTAATGATCGGCACAATGATTGGAACACTTGCTGCCGGAACGGCAACTACCACAACCTATGCTGCTGATACGATTAAGATCGGATGGCTGGCACCGCTTACCGGTACCGCTGCTGAGAACGGACAGCAGGTTACCTGGGCAGCAGAGATGATCGTGGATCTGATCAACGAGGAGCACGGTGATATCAATATGCTCCTGGCAGCCGACGCAGGACTTCCGAATCTGGACGGCGCTCAGATCCAGCTGGTTGAGGCTGACACGAAGGGCGACACGACTGTCGCAACTTCCGAAGCAAGAAGACTGATCTCCGAGGAAGGATGCGTGGCACTGACCGGTCAGCTGACATCCGGCATGTCCAAAGCAATCTCCGTCATCACAGAGCAGTATGAAGTTCCGCTGGTAACCGCAGGATCTGCTGTCACACTGACAGACGGAAGCGAAGATTATGACTGGCTGTTCAGATACAACCTGACAGACGACACTTACATCGATGACTCCTACAAGCTCATGGATGAGGCTAATGCAGCAGGAACCGAGATCAAGACCGTTGCATTCCTGTCTGAAGACTCCGAGTTTGGCGCAAACATCGTTACAGTCGAAGAGAAGAAGGCTGAAGAGTATGGCTATGAAGTCGTTGAGAATATGACCTACGCAGCAAACTCCACCTCCCTTTCTTCTGAGGTCATCAAACTGAAAGAAGCCAATCCGGACTGCCTGATGGTTGCCGGCTATGCGACAGACGTTATCCTTCTGATCAACACCATGAGCGATCAGGACTGGTTCCCGAAGATGCTCATCGGACAGAGAGGCGGATTCGTAACAGCTGACTTCTTCTCAGCTCTTGGCGACAAGGTCGAGTATATCTTCAGCACCGGCGGATGGGCAGCAGATATCCAGAAGGATTGCATCCAGTCCCTGCAGGAACTGTATCCGGATTACTCCAAGGGAATCGCATTCAACGAAGGTATGTCCAAAGACTGTGCAGACGTTCTTCTGATCGCATCCTGCATCAACCAGGCAGGCAGCACCGATTCTGCAGCACTTGCAGAAGCGCTGAAGGCTCCGGATGCAGACTGCTCCAAGATCTTCATGCCCTGGACTTCGATCGAGATGAACGAGTACAACCAGAACACCGCTGCTACCGGCGTAGTCATGCAGGTGCAGGGCGGCGAATACAAGACCGTATATCCGGAAGATGTCAAGACTGTTGACGCAATCTTTGATGCTCCGACATGGTCCGAGAGATAACTGACAGACCCTTCCCAAGTTAAGTAACAATTGGCGAGGCTGCCGCAGTTTCGCGGCAGCCTTTTCCGATCAACAGGCAACCAGGAGGTACATATATGGCCACTTTACTTCAGGCGCTGTATGAGGGCATTATCAATGGCACCATTTACGCGCTGATCGCCATGGGCATTGCACTGGTCTGGGGCGTCATGGGAATCCTGAGTTTCTCACAGGGTGAATTCCTGATGATCGCTATGTTCGTGGCATATTTCTTCTCGACAGCAACAGGCCTGCCGCCCGTTCTTGCGCTTCCGCTCTGCATGGGCATTCTGTTTGTGCTCGGTCTGGGAATCTACAAGACGATCATCTACAAGGCGCTGCAGGGCCCGACCCTTTCACAGAGACTGATCACATTCGCACTGAGCCTTGTGCTTGTCAACGGCATGCTGATGCTCTTCGGCGGAACCTTCAAAACGATCCAGCACACCGGCATGGAAGGTTCGATTAATCTCGGACCGCTTGTCATTGCAAAGAACAGGATCATCCCGTTCATCATCGCTGTCTGTGTATTTGCGTTCATGCTGTGGTTCCTGAATAAGACAAGACAGGGTAAAGCGATCCGTGCGACATCCATGGATAAGACAGCTGCTGAGCACGTGGGCATCAATACCGAGAAGTCCTACGCTCTGGCATTCGGCCTGTCAGCCGCTGTTGCAGGCGCTGCAGGATGTGCTCTTTCTTACTATTACTACTGTTACCCGAGTGTCGGCGGAAACTTCCAGCTGTTTGGTTTCATCGCAGTTGTCATGGGTGGTTTCGGATCCGTGGAAGGCGCGATCGTCGGCGGCCTGATCATGGGTCTTGTCGACTCCCTGACCGGTGTTTATTTCAATACCGCATTCAAGTATCTGGGCGTCTGCCTGATCTTCATGCTGATACTGCAGTTCAAGCCTAAGGGATTGTTTGGAGGAAAATAAGATGAAAGCGATTTTTGGTGATATGAATAAAAAACAGGTCATCTTGCTGGTAGTCCTCCTTGCATTTGCGCTGGTCGCTCCGCAGATCTTTACGAGCCTGTTTGTCCGCAACCTTCTGATCCTGATCGTCATCTGGTCGATTCTGGGAATGGGCTGGAACGTCATGGGCGGCTACTGCGGACAGGTCTCCAACGGACACAGCATGTATTACGGACTCGGAGCTTATTCCGTAGGACTGACGCTTCAGTATTTCAAGCTGTCACCCTGGCTCGCTATTCCGTTCGGAATGTGCCTGGCTGCATGCTTTGCATGGGTGATCGGCAAGCCGATCCTGAGACTGAAAGGCCATGCATTTGCGATCTGTACCATGGCTCTGGCAGAGTGCATGCGTTATATCTGCGTAAACCTTGAGTTTACCAACGGCGCAAAGGGCGTCTCCATGTTCAATAAGAGCCTGAACTCTGTTCTGTACCTGCAGTTCAAGGACTCCCGGATCTACTATTATCTGTTCCTGGCGATCATGCTGATCGTACTGGCTGTGATCAAGATCCTCAGCAAGAGAAAGTTCTTCTACTATCTGAGAACGATCCGCGGAAATGAAGACGCGGCAGCAAGCGTCGGTATCGACGTTTCCAAGTATAAAATCCGTGCCTACATGCTGAGCGCAGCTCTTGTCAGCCTGGGTGGAAGCCTGTATGCACAGTACATGCTCTATTTTGATCCTGCGAGCATGATGACACTGAACGTATCCATGATGATCGTTCTGGTCGCTGTCATGGGCGGTATCGGAACCGTCCTCGGTCCGATCCTGGGTGCAGTCATCATCGAGTGCCTCTCCGAATACACCAGATCTTTCCTGGGCAGGTTCGGCGGTCTCGACATGGTACTGTACGGCGTACTGGTCATCATCATAGTCCTGTTCCTGCCGGGCGGCCTTCTTACTCTTCCGAATAAGATCCGCGATTGGAACAGCAGGAAGAATACGGGGGTGGCAAAATGAGTAAGATCCTCGAATTGAATGCAATTACCAAGAAGTTTGGCGGCCTTGTCGCAAATGAAAACGTAACCTTTGATGTTGAGCAGGGCGAGATCGTCGGTGTCGTAGGACCGAATGGTGCAGGCAAGACGACTCTGTTCAACTCAATCTCCGGAGCATTCCTTCCGACCAGCGGAACCATCACCTTCAACGGGCAGGATATCACTTCTCTTCCGGCACATCAGTGCGCGAAGATCGGTATCGGAAGAACCTTCCAGATCCCGCAGTCACTCAATGAGATGACCGTATGGGAGAACGTCATTGTCGGTGCGCTCTGCCATACTGACAACATGAGCGAGGCAATGAAGAAGGTCAATGAGGTCCTGGAACTGTGCGGTATGGAAAAGTTCCGCGATATGCTGGCAGGCAAACTCAATGTCGCGCAGAAGAAACGTCTCGAGATCGCCCGTGCGATGGCAACGGATCCCAAGCTTCTGCTTCTGGATGAGACCATGGCAGGCCTGACGGCTACAGAGCGTAAGGAAGCAGTTGACCTGATCCGCAAGATCAATTCCATGGGAGTCGCGATCCTGACGATCGAACATAATATGGACGTTGTCATGAGCGTATCCAACCGTGTAGTCGTCCTGGTTTCCGGAAGACTGCTCATGGTCGGCAGCCCTGAGGAAGTCACTTCCAATCCGGAAGTTATCAGCGCATATCTGGGAGGAGGTTCGAAGGATGAGTCAGATGAATAAGAAAAAGATTATCGAAGTGAAGAACCTTCGCGCAGGATACGGTTTTGTTGAAGTCGTCCATGATGTTTCCTTCTCAGTCGGTGAGGGCGAGATCCTTGCGATCCTCGGATCCAACGGCGCCGGGAAGACATCCACGCTTCGTGCGCTGACCGGCGAGATCAAACCCATGAGCGGCGAGATCCTCTACGAAGGTAAGTCGATCGTTGGACTGAAACCCTACAAGCTTGCCCAGATGGGCATGTCGATGGTTCCGGAAGGACGCCATCTGTTCGGAAACCTCTCCGTGCAGGACAACCTGCTCATGGGAGCGTATCTGATCAAGGACAACAATCAGCTCCAGAAGAATCTGGAAGAGGTATACAAACTGTTCCCGCGCGTCAAGGAACGTGCGAAACAGACAGCAAGAACACTCTCCGGCGGTGAGCAGCAGATGGTTGCTATCGCAAGAGGAATGATGATGAACCCGAAGGTCCTGATTCTGGACGAACCGTCCCTGGGCCTGATGCCGAAACTGGTCGGTGAGATCTTCGAGTTTGTCAAGGAGATCGCGCGGATGGGCATCACCATCCTGATCGTCGAGCAGAACGCTTCCGAGACCCTGAAGTTCTGTGATTACGCATATGTCATCCAGAACGGCGAGACCGTAATCAGCGGAACCGGTGCGGAACTGCTGGTAAACGAAGACGTTAAGAAGGCCTACCTGGGAGGCTGATCACAGGCTTGAATGAGGTACTTACATGGCACAGAAGGACAGAGTGTTTCAGATCCTGGATCTGATCCGTGCGAAACAGAAAGTGAGCGTCTCTGAACTCAGTGCGAAGTTCGGTGTTACCGGTGAAACGATCCGCAGAGATCTGGAAAGACTGGAGAGAGAGGGGTACGTTGCCCGGACATATGGCGGCGCAGTTCTGATCCAGCAGCCTCCCGGACATGTCAATTACACAGAACGTGCCGTTCAGAATGTGGAAGCGAAGATCGAGATGGGCGAACTGACTGCATCCATTCTTCCTTCGTCCGGCGCCATCGGATGTGATGCAAGTACGACCGTACTCTCAATGATTCCTTATATCAAAGATAATCCGGGGATCACACTGCTGACGAATTCGATACGGATCCTGAATGACTTTATGTATGACAAGATCCGGATCATTTCCACAGGAGGGAACCTGAGGAGCAGAACGCAGTCTCTGCAGGGAGAAGCTGTCAACCGTTCGATGGAGGACTATTTCCTGGATGTCTGCGTTCTGAGCTGCAGATCGCTGGATCTGGAGAACGGGATCTACGAGGGAGACGAAGAGGAAGCGTATTTCAAGAATATCATGGTCGAACACTCCAGAAGAGTCATCATAGTGGCCGACCATACAAAGTTTAACAAGACATCATTGATCCGGACCCTCCCCTACGAGAAAGTAGATGTTCTGGTAACAGACAGGAAGCCTTCGGATGAGTGGATCAACCGGCTGGAGGCGCAAAATGTAAGAGTCCTTTATCCGGGAATCAGTTTTTCGTAACTGCAGTTGCATTTCATGCAGACAAGGAGGACAGACTGGTATGCATGCATTAAAGAGATTCGGAACCGCATTTGGCGGATACAAGATGATGGAGAATTACCCGGAACCGGAGTGCGGACCGGAGGATATAATCGTACAGATCCGCGCAGCGGCAATCTGCGGCGCTGATATGAAGCACTGGGGCGTGGACACAGGATACGATGACACAAACTGCCCGCCGGATCAGCAGCAGTCGGTTCGCGGACATGAGTTTGCGGGAGACATCGTCAAGGTTGGCGAGCTGGTCAAGGACTGGCATGTGGGTCAGAGAGTTGTCTCCGACAATTCCGCTTATGTGTGCGGCAAATGCCCGGCATGCGAGCGCGGTGACTTCCTCTGCTGCGAAAATAAGATCAACCTCGGTCTCGACTGGAATACCTGGGGAGGCGGCTTCTCCAAGTACTGCAAGATCCCGGGTGAGATCCTCCGCATTCACAAACATGCAATCTGGGAGATCCCGGAGAATGTCAAATATGAGGAAGCAGCGGTCCTTGACCCGATCTGCAATGCTTACAAGGCAGTCGCACAGCAGTCCTCCCTGATGCCCGGACAGGATGTCGTCGTATTCGGAACCGGCCCGCTGGGACTGTTCTCCCTTCAGATCGCGAAGCTGATGGGTGCCGTGAACATCGTCATGGTTGGTCTGCAGGAAGATACGAAGGTTCGTTTCGACATCGCGAAACAGCTTGGTGCAACCCACTGCGTGAACGGTTCTGTTGAAGATGTTGTCGCACGCTGCACGGAGATCTGCGGAAGAGACAATCTCGGACTGGTCGTGGAGTGCTCCGGCGCGAACATCGCCCTGAAACAGGCAATCGAGATGCTCCGCCCGAACGGAGAAGTCGTTCGTGTCGGCATGGGCTTCCGCCCGCTGGAGTTCTCGATCAATGACATCACTTCCTGGAATAAGAGCATCATCGGCCATATGGCTTATGACTCCACTTCCTGGAGAAACTGCATCCGCCTGCTTGAATCCGGCCAGATCCAGGTACAGCCGATGATCACTCACAGACTGGGGCTGTCTCAGTGGAAAGAGGGATTTGACGCGATGGCGAAGAAAGAAGCGATCAAGGTGATCTTCACCTATGACTATGATGACTGATCGGAGGGAATGAAATGAAGAATTCCAAGGCAATTCTCGTCCATCCGGGTCTCATGGAGATCCGGGAAGCGGACATGCCTGTGCTGAAAGATACTGATGTGATGATCCAGGTGAAGGAAGTCGGCGTGTGCGGATCTGATGTACACGGATTCCAGTTCGGACCGTTCATTCCTCCCAAGGATCCGAATCAGGAGATCGGACTGGGGCATGAGTGCTCAGGTGTTGTAGTCAAGGTCGGACCGAAGGTGAAAAACTTCAAGGAAGGCGACCGTGTCTGCATCGAGCCGGGTGTTCCCTGCGGACACTGCAAATACTGCCGTACCGGACGCTACAATCTGTGCCCGGACGTGGACTTTATGGCAACCCAGCCGAACTACCGCGGAGCTCTGACAAACTATCTGGTCCATCCGGAAGAGTTCACATTCCATCTGCCGGATAACATGGATTATGTAGAAGGCGCACTGGTTGAGCCGGCATCCGTAGGCATGCATGCTGCGCTTCTGTCCGGAATCCGCCCGGGGGAATCAGCGGTGATCCTCGGCGGAGGATGCATCGGCCTGATGACCCTTCAGGGCCTGGTATCCTGCGGCGTCACCGATATCACGGTAGTCGACGTCATGGACAACCGCCTGGAACTGGCTAAGAAGCTTGGAGCGGCACACACCGTCAACGGAATGAAGGAAGATACGGTTGCGGTCTGCAGAGCGCTCACAGATGACATCGGTGCTGACTATGTGTTTGAGACTGCAGGCGCGGTCATTACAGCGCAGCAGGCAGTGAAGATCGTCGCCAGAGGCGGCAGGATCATGCAGGTCGGGACCCAGTCGAAGGAAGTTCCGGTTGATTTCCTCAAGATCAACCGCGAGGTTACGATCCAGACCAGTTTCCGCTACAGGAACTGCTACCCGGCAGTCATTGCCGCGATCAGCAGCGGACGTTTTGACGTCAAGTCCATGGTGACGGCAACTTACGATTATAAAGATGTACAGCAGGCATTTGAAGATTCTGTCAACAAGAAGGCAGAGATCATCAAATCCGTGATCCATATGCCGGAGGAGTAATTGTTCCGGACTACTACACAGACAATTGATTCCATCAGGAGGAAATGAATTATGTTATCTGATATCAGATATTGGGAGAAGAAGGCAAGCGACGGACATTATGCAATCCCGCACTTTAACGTCTGGAATGCAGAGATGCTCATGGGTGTTATCGACGCAGCGGAAGAACTCCGCGCTCCGGTTATCATCTCTTTCGGAACCGGATTCACAGGCAATACGGTCTTTGAAGACTTCTGCTACATGATGGACTCCATGGCAAGGAAGGCATCCGTTCCTGTTATTGAACACTGGGATCACGGCCGCAATATGACAATCCTTCAGAATGCTGTCAATCATTGCATGAATTCTGTCATGCGCGACGCATCTGCACTTCCGTTTGAAGAGAATGTCGCAGAGATCAAGCGCTGCGTGGATTATTTCCATCCGCTGAACATTCCGGTAGAGGCAGAACTTGGCCATGTAGGAAATGAGACCGTCTATGAAGAGGCTCTGTCCGATTACCATTACACCGAGCCGGATAAGGCAAAGGAATTCGTTGAGAGAACCGGATGCGATTCTCTGGCAGTCGCGATCGGAAATGTACATGGTGTCTATTCTTCCGAGCCGAAGCTGAACTTCGATATCCTGGAGCAGGTACACAAAGAAGTAAGCGTACCGCTGGTACTTCATGGTGCTTCCGGAATCGGTGATGAGGACATCAAGAAAGCGATCTCTCTGGGAATCGCCAAGATCAACATCCATACCGAACTGTGCCAGGCTGCAATGGAAGCAATCAATGCGCACAAGGACGAGCCGTTCCTGGCAGTGGAACGCGAAGTCCGCAAGGCAGTCAAGGAACGTGCGATGTACAAGATCCATCTGTTCGGAGATGCAGGCAGAGCTGACGAGTAAATAATATCCGGATTGCAGCGGCAATCCCTTCCGAAGCCAGCGGAATTGCCCGTGTGAGCAGACCGCAAGGATTTAGTAAGGAGAATAACAATGAGAATGATTAAATTGGGAAAAACCGGGAAAGATATCTCGAAGATGGGACTCGGTACCTGGTCGATCGGCGGCGGCTCCGCATGGGGCGGCGACCACGACCTGCAGACTGTCGTAGATACGATCTGTGAAGCACCGAAGGTAGGGATCAATCTGATCGACACAGCTCCCGGATACAACTTCGGAAACAGTGAGAAGATCGTCGGAATGGCTCTGAAGAAAATGAACCGTGAAGACGTGACGATCATCACCAAGTGCGGCGTCACCTGGGACCAGGAGATGAAGGGATCCCTGTTCAATGTGGTCAACGGGATCCAGCTGTACAAGAATCTCAACAGCGATTCGATCCGCAGAGAGATCGATGCCAGCCTGGAGCGTCTTGGAACCGATTATGTGGATGTCTACATGACCCACTGGCAGAGTGTCGATGATGAGTACTATGTTCCGATCGAGAAGACGATGGATGTCCTGAATGATCTCAAGGCACAGGGCAAGATCCGTGCGATCGGTGCAGCAAACGTCGACATCCACCACATTGAAGAATACCTGAAGTGGGGCGACCTCGATATCGTGCAGGCAAAGTACAGCGTACTGGACCGTGCCATCGAGGATGATATCATTCCCTGCTGCAAGGAGAACGGCATCACCCTGCAGGCATACAGCCCGCTGGAGATGGGTCTGCTGAGCGGAACCATGCCGAGAGACTACAAGCCGGTCGGCGCTCAGATCCCGAAGAAGTGGTTCCAGCCGGAGAACATGCAGAAGGCCATGGATATGATGGATGCATGGAAGCCGCTGACTGAGAAGTACGACTGCACGATCGCGAATCTGGCTCTTGCCTGGATCCTTGGTCAGGGCGAATTCATCACCCTGCTGTCCGGCTCCACGACTGTGGATCAGATCCATGAAAATGCACATTCCGCAGAACTGGAACTTGAGCCGGAAGATGTCGCACTGATGCGTGACATGGCGGAAGCACTGGACAAATAAACAGACTCGGATCAGACAGGAGAAACATTGTGAGTACAGAATACAGCTGTGATATTGCGATAGTCGGAGCCGCGATTGCGGATCTGCAGGTATATCCCGTAACCAAACAGATAACAGACGTTGCGTCCTACTCGGCAAAGAGTATGGAGATGAAGGTGGGCGGAGACGCCATCAATGAATCCTTTGTCATTACCAGACTGGGTCACAAGGTCCGTCTGATCAGCTGCATCGGGAATGACAGCACAGGAAAGTTTCTTCTGGGTGAGTGCGGGAAGAACGGTGTGTCCACCGACTATATCAAGGTCGACCCGGAGAAGATCACTTCGCTGAATGTTGGTCTGATCTGGGAAGACGGCGAGAGGACCTTTATCAACAATAAGAGCGGAAGCATCTGGACTTTCGGACCGGATGACCTGGATCTGTCTGCGATCGACGGGGCGAAGATGCTCTGCTTCGCAAGCATATTCAACAACCCGCTCCTGGATGGCAGATTCATGGTGAAACTTTTTGAGAGAGCACAGTCCCAGGGCATGAAGATTGCCGCGGACATCGTTGCTGCGAAAAACGGTGAGACCATTGATGATGTCAGAGAGGCCCTCTCATTTATTGATTATTTCTTCCCGAACTATGATGAGGCAGCTGCTCTTACAGGAAAGACTGACATCGATGAGATTGCTGACGTACTGCTTTCCTGCGGAGTCAAGAATGTGATCCTGAAGATCGGCAAGCGGGGATGCCTGGTGAAGAACGCTCAGGAGCGGTTCATTACACCTTCCTATCCGAAGGCGACAGTTGTCGATACCACCGGTGCCGGTGACAATTTTGCTTCCGGATTCCTGTCCTTCATCATGGAAGGAAAGAGCCTGAAGGAAGCCTCTCAGTTTGCGAACTGCGCTGCATCGCTGGCAATCGAGAAGATCGGCGCCACAACCGGGATCACATCCCGCGCGCAGGCAGATGAGAGATATGCGGATTACCTGAATGTGACAGCGTGATCCGGATTCATGAAACTGATTAAAGACAGAACGCAGATATCGGCAGTGCCGATGGATCGTAAGGAGGAATGAAGCATGGAATTCAAGACCGCCGGAAGGATGGATTCTCTTCCGTTCTCAGGTATTCGTGCCGTTATGGAGAAGGCAAATGCGATGCAGGCAGCAGGTGAGAAGATCGTTCACCTGGAGATTGGCCGTCCGGACTTTGATACTCCGGAGAAGATCAAAAAAGCAGCAGAAGAATCCCTGAAGGCAGGACATGTTTTTTACACTTCCAACTATGGAACACCGGCGCTGCGCGCTGCGATCGCTGAATGGGAGAACGAGCACAACGGCGCTCACTATGAGGCAGCCAATGTCATGGTCACGATCGGCGTTTCGGAAGCGACCTGGTGCGCGATGGACGCATACCTTGAAGAGGGAGATGAAGTCCTGGTACCGAACCCTGTGTGGCTGAACTACATTCATGTGCCGACCGCACTTGGCGCAAAGCCGGTCACCTACAGCCTGAAGGAAGAAAATGATTATCAGATTGATTTTGAGGAGCTGGAGAGCAAGATCACAGAGCGAACCAAAATGATCGTAGTTGTGGATCCCAGCAATCCGACAGGCGGCGTCTTCTCGAGAGAGACGATGGAACGCCTGGCGCAGATCTGCGTCAAGTATGACCTGATCGCCATCTCTGATGAGATCTACGAGCAGCTGCTCTACGATGGAGAGAAGCACACGTCACTGGCAACGCTTCCCGGCATGGCAGAGCGCACCATCAAGCTCGGAGGCTTCTCCAAGGCTTATTCCATGACCGGATGGCGTATCGGCTATCTGTGCGCATCCAAGGAGATCATATCCGCAGTGGTCCGTGTCCATCAGTACACTGTCACCTGTGCGTCTTCCTTTGTTCAGGATGCCAGCGTGACCGCTCTGAAAGAGTGTGCCGAAGATGTCGAGATCATGCGCCAGGAATACCAGAAGCGCAAGGACTACCTGGTGAAAGAACTCAATTCCATCGAAGGAATCAGCACCAATCATCCGACAGGCGCTTTCTATATCTTTGTCAATATCAAGAGCCTTGGAAAGACTTCCATGGAGATGGCCGAATACCTGCTGGAGCATGCAAAGATCGCTCTGGTTCCGGGTTCTGCGTTCGGAAGTGAAGGGGAAGGTTATCTGCGGATCTCCTATGCGACCAGCATGGAACAGCTGCAGGAAGCCTGCAGCCGGATCCGGAAAGCCGTGGAAGAATTACGGGCAAATTAAAGACGCCAGACTACTCCGACGGGGATCTGTGAATTCAGGGTACTCAGGTAATCGGACAGTGCATTTTCGAAGATCTCAGCAGCCTTCTGGCTGGTTGGCTTCGGATAGCGGTGCCGGATCCTGTAGCACACGCGGTTGGGCGGCTGATTGATGATCTCGCTGACATAGACCGGACGTCTTCTGGCAAGAGTGATGACTACTGACTGCGGTGCAATGATCCAGTTGTCCGGCCGGTTCCACAGAAGTTCCAGGATGCCGATGGCATCTGCCTGTATGTGGGCGCGGGGTGAGCCGGCCATCCAGCTCTCGTGCCAGAACTGATAGTGTTCGTCCCAGCTCAGGTACAGCTCCCGGAAGGTGTCCAGTTCATCCGTGTGGACCTGCTTTTTGGGAACCGAAGGGGTATCGGTCTGGACCAGATACAGCTTTTCCTCAAAGAGGCGTTCGGTGATGATGCCGGTATAGTGGTAATGGTGGTAGACGAAACCAAGATCGATATCATGGTTATCCAGCAGCGCATACAGTTCCGATGAATGGTGTGTCCGTATGCTGAGATCGATCCGGGAATCGGATGCGAGCAGCTGGCTGTAGAGCGGCGCCATCACGGCAAGGCTCAGAGAATCCGTGCAGCCGATCGTCAGAAGATAGCGGTCATCACTGTTTCTGATCGCCATGGTCTCTTTCCAGAGAGAGGACCAGCGCTCCGCAATGGAGATAAACTCTTCCCCTTTCGGAGTCAGTTCGATCGTTTTATGACCTTTGCGCCGCACAACAAGTTCAAAGCCCAGTTCATTTTCCAGAGAACTGAGCCGGTGGCTGATGGTGGGCTGGGAGAGGAACAGAAGCTCGGCAGTCCGGGTAATGCTCCTGGTGGCGACGATGGACAGAAAGGTTTCAACTTCGGCAAGTGTCATGGGGAACCTCCTCGGGACTTACATCATACCGTTTATATATTAACACAATTTATATAAAAGCAAGAAAACATTCAAAAGGAGAATGAATCATGTCTTTAGGATGCAGAATCAAAAGAAATTTTGAAAGACCCGCAAAGGAACTGATCGAGGCTTTCCGCGGCATTCCGGTAGCAAATATCGACGATAACATGGGAAGGATCGCAGCCGTGGACTCCAGCATCTATCCGCTGAACCCGAATGCGAGACTCCTCGGAACTGCTTTTACGGTCAATGCGCCTGCAGGAGACAATCTTCTGTTCCACGCATCCCTGGATATGGCACAGCCGGGCGATGTCATCGTTCTGGCAAATAAAGGTTCCATGAGCCGTTCCATGTGCGGTGAGATCATGAGCAACTATGCAAAGAAGAGAGGACTGGCCGGAATCATCATCGATGGATGCGTGCGTGACAGCTATGCACTCAGAGAACTGGATTTCCCGGTATACGCAAAGGGTGTGACACCCAACGGCCCGTATAAGAACGGCCCCGGCGAGATGAACTTCCCGGTTTCATTTGCGGGCATCATCATCAATCCGGGCGACATCATCGTCGGCGACGCAGACGGTATCATCGTGATCAACCCTCAGTATGCGAAAGAGATCGCTAAGAAGGCGAAAGCTTATCACGACAGCGAGGAGAAGCAGCTGGAAGGCATCCTCACAAGAGGCGAATGGCCGCGTCCGTGGGTACAGGACACCCTGGAAAAAGTCGGCTTCGAGTTCATTGACTAAAGGAGAAATGTCATGTCAGAGGCTGTGATCCGACCGGCAGGAGACAGTGCGCTGCTGGTTGAATTTGAAAATGAGATCAGCCTGGAAGTGAATTCCAGGGTACGGGCTCTGAAATACACACTGGAGCAGTCACCCTTCAAAGGAATGGGCGAACTGGTACCGGCATACAGAAGCCTCCTGATCTGTTACAACCCCCTGGAGATCCGCGAGAAAGCGGCACAGGAGGAGGTCCGGTCGAGGCTGGGCCATATGGATAAGGTGAGCATGCCAAAGGCAATCGTTACCGAGATCCCGGTCTGTTATGACAAGGAATACGCGGTGGATCTGGAGCATATTGCGCAGCTGGAACATAAGTCGGAAGAGGAAGTCATCAGGATACACAGCCAGAGCGATTATTTCGTGTATATGCTGGGCTTTGCACCCGGGCACCCCTATACCGCCAGGTTTGAGAATCCGTTTTCATTCAAGAGAATGGAGAATCCCAGGCTGAAGATCCCGGGCGGCAGTATTGTTGTACAGCTGGCATTGTCCGACATCATTCCGTTTGACCAGCCCTGTGGATGGAACATCATCGGTTCCACACCGGTTCTTGCGTGTGATTATCGCAAACAGAACCCATTCCTGCTGCAGGCAGGACAGTGGATCCATCACAGACCGGTCAGCAAGGAAGAGTATCTTGACATTCAGAAACAGGTGGAAGCGGGCACCTATGTCTGCCGTACCTGGGAGAAGGAGGACTGAAGATGGCGATAGTAGTGCTTTCTCCCGGAATCCTGACCAGTGTACAGGACGGCGGAAGACAGGGTTATCAGCAGTATGGAGTGTCCCCTTCCGGTCCGATGGATCTGCATGCATTCCGCACTGCGAACATTCTGGCCGGAAATGACCCGGATGAGGCAGGGCTGGAAATGACCGTCATGGGGGCGGAACTCACATTTACCGCACCGGTGCTTGTGGCGATCACCGGTGCGGACATGGGGGCGACTCTGAACGGAAAACGCGTGGCCATGTACCGGGCATTGTCTGTACAGGCGGGAGATATCCTGAAGTTCGGGTTTGCCATGAAAGGCTGCCGTACTTATCTGGCAGTGCGCGGCGGGATCGGCGTGGAGCCGGTCATGGGAAGCCGTGCCACCATGCTGGGCAAAAACTTCGGCGGTTTTAAGGGACGTAAGCTTCAGAAGGATGACAGGCTGGAGATTCGCCCCTGTACGGAGGCGCTCGCACATCCGGAGACTTATTTCGCTGAAGCAGAGATGGTTCCGGAAGGAGTCCGGACGCTGCGTGTGATCATGGGACCGCAGGAAGACCGCTTCACACAGAAGGGAATCCATACTTTCCTGAACAGCGAGTATACGGTAGGCCAGGATTTCGACCGTCAGGGCTACCGGCTGGAAGGTGAGAAGATAGAGCATACGACCGACAGCAATATCATCTCCGACGGTGTTGTCACGGGATCGATACAGGTACCCGGCACAGGACTTCCGATCGTTATGACAGCAGAGAGAGCCACAGTTGGGGGATATACGAAGATTGCAACTGTGATCACTGCGGATCTGCCCCTGATCGGACAGTGCAAAGCAGGAGACAGGATCCGTTTCCAGGAGGTGTCGGTTGAAACAGCCCAGGAGCTGCTGAGCCAGGAAGCGGACAGACTGGAGGCGCTTCGCAGGCAGGTGGAGGATCCCACCCACCTTCCTCCGGCAAATACGCCGGCCCCGCAGGAGGCAGCTGCCCCTGCAGTGGAGCATGAATATGAATATACCAGGGACGTGACGATCTCCATCAATGGAAAATCATATGAAGTGACGATCCAGAAGTGGAAACAGGAGCAGCAATAAGGAGGATACAGACATGTTTCAGGTGGATCTGAACAGTGATATGGGAGAGAGCTTCGGCGCTTATAAGCTGGGCGGGGATGAGCAGATCATCCGGTCCGTAAGCTCTGCGAATATTGCCTGCGGGTTCCATGCAGGGGATCCGATGGTCATGGCAAAGACCGTCCAGATGGCCAAAGAGAATGGCGTCAGTGTCGGTGCACATCCGGGCTATCCGGATCTGATGGGATTCGGAAGACGCAAGATGGTGCTCTCCCAGGCGGAAGTCAAGAACTATATGAAATATCAGATCGGCGCACTGAACGCATTTGTCACAAGCGCAGGCATGAAACTGCAGCATGTGGCTCCTCACGGAGCGCTGGGCAATCTGTGCCAGTATGACCGTGAAGTATCAAGAGCGATCGTGGAAGCGGTCTATGAGATCGATCCGGAACTGATCATTTATTACTGCGCTGGAGCTGTACTGGGAGAGGAGGCTGTCAAGATCGGTCTCCAGGCCAAGGCAGAGATCTTCGCAGACCGGGCTTACATGGACGATCTGTCCCTGGTCCCGCGCAAGGAAGAGGGATCCATGATCACTGACGAGAGCATCGCCATCGACCGCTGCGTACGCATGGTCAAGGAAGGCAAAGTCATCGCAAGGAGCGGAAAAGAACTGGATATCAGCGGAGATACGCTCTGTGTCCACGGCGACGGACCGAAGGCTCTTGCATTTGTTCAGAAGATCAGGGAGAGATTCCAGCAGGAAGGCATCAAGATCGTCAGTTTCCAGAACCGTGCATGAAAAAGAGAGAGGTAACTGGCACAGTACCGTGACCGATCACCCGAGGGGCAGGAATACCGCAGGAGAGTCATGAGCAGCACACAGACCGGCAATGTTTCAGATAACTGTATGAACGAACCGAAACGGAGGAACACAATGACGCAGAAAATAGATGTTCAGGAAGCAGCTGCTCACTGCACCCTGCTTCGTGCTGATCTTCTCAAGATGCTGAACGCAGCAGGATCAGGCCATCCGGGCGGATCCCTGTCCTGTCTTGACATACTGTATGTACTTTACAATCATGTGATGAAACAGGATCCGAAGAATCCGAAATGGGATGAAAGAGACCGTTTTGTCCTCTCCAAAGGGCATGTGAATCCCGCACTGTATGTGGTCCTCGCGGATCTTGGTTATTTCCCCAAGAGCGAACTCATGACACTGCGCAAGTTCGGAAGCATCCTGCAGGGACATCCCTACATGCACAAAACACCGGGTCTGGATGTATCCTCCGGATCTCTCGGCCAGGGTCTGTCTGTAGCGGCCGGCATGGCAGCTGCAGCCAAGGCTGACGGCAAGCCGAACCGTGTATACGCCATGATGGGTGACGGCGAACAGGAAGAAGGAGAGATCTGGGAAGCAGCCATGTCTGCAGCTCATTTCAAACTGGATAACCTGTGCGGCATTGTAGACCATAACCATCTTCAGATCGACGGAAATGTAGAAGACGTCATGAATATCGAGCCGATCGCGGACAAATGGCGTGCATTCGGATGGAATGTGATTGGCATCGACGGACATGATTATGCACAGATCCTGGATGCTTTCTGCAAGGCACAGGAGTGCAAGGGAAAGCCCACGGTCATCATCGCTGAGACGGTCAAAGGAAAGGGTGTTTCCTTTATGGAGAATCAGGCTGGCTGGCACGGCGCGGCA
>OMSN01000176.1 GCA_900313765.1 uncultured Eubacteriales bacterium | reverse complement strand
TCTTGCAGATCTTGATTTGATTGAGACGATATATGAGGATATCCACTCGGCAGAAGAGAACGGGACTCAGACCATTGGATGGATGAGAGGCGTCTACCCGACCAGAAAGACAGCTCGGGAGTCTATAATGCGTGGTGATATGTTCGTGCTGGAAGACGGGGAGATTCTCGGATCTGCCATCATAAACCGCATTCAGGTCGATGTTTACTGCGGTGCTGCATGGGAATATGATACGGATCTTGTCTGTGTCCTCCACACACTTGTAATATCACCCCATGCTGCCGGGAAAGGATACGGCAGTGCTTTTGTTAAGTTTTATGAAGGGTGGGCAGAAGAGCACAACCTTCCGGAACTTCGGATCGATACAAACGCCAGAAACATGGCAGCAAGAGCGATGTACCGCAAACTGGGATATAAAGAGATCGGGATTGTTCCAACCACATTCAACGGGATCCCCGGTGTGGATCTTGTGCTGCTGGAGAAGAATCTGGGATAATGCAGCAAGGTGGAATTGTGGTATACAGAACCGGTATAAAGTCAAGACTGGTATTATACAGAAATTTGTATATAATAAAATTATAGATGACAGACGTCCGAAATAAATTGCATTTGCAAATATCATATCAACAAAGAATACCATAAGAACAGGAGAAAACGATGGCTAAAAAAGTAGTTGCTTTTACAGCAGGAAGACGCGGCGGAAACTGCGAGATCTATGTCAAGATCGCACTTCAGGAACTGAAAGGAATGGGGATCGAATGTGAGATGATCCGTCTCCATGAATGTGACCTTCGTCCGTGTCTGGACTGCCCGAACGGCCCCTGCTACGCAAAAGGACCGGATGCCTGCGTACTGAAGGATGACGGCCCGTGGCTTGCACAGAAGTTCCTTGAGAGCGACGGCTATCTTCTGGCAGCACCTGTATGGTCATTGTCACCTTGCGGCGTCGTGACGGACTTCCGTGACCGTGTATTCGGACCGAAGATGGACCTGTCCCAGATGGAAGTACATGGTATCCCCGAATGGGCACACGGCCGTGCAATGCAGCGCCCCGGCGCACTGATCTCTGTCGGCGGAGCCCTGTCCGAGCACTGGACATCCCTGGGACTTGCAACCCTGTACACGACCACATTCTCTGCCCAGACCAACATCGTCGATAATGTCAATATCTACCAGGTAGCAGATCCGGGCGAAGCTCTGATGAGGAAGGATTACATCACCAAGGTCAGGTATCTTGCACAGAACCTCGGCCATGCTGTCCTGAATCCGCAGAAAGACTGGGAGAACAAGTGGCTGGGAGACCTGGACGATGGAGAAGCATGTCCGGGATGCCACACTTCACTTGTAATTGCCAAGCCGGGCAGAGACTATGTTGAGTGCGCAGTCTGCGGAAGAAGAGGCTACGTGGCACTTGATAAAGAAGGGAAGCTTAAATATACCTGGCCGGAAGATAACAGAAACAGACTGACGATGATGGGCAAATTCGACCACGTCAGAGAGATCGAGAGGCATACCGCAGAGAGATATCTGCCCCATAAGGACGAGATTCAGGAAGAACTGAAGATGTATCGTCAGATGGAGGAGTTTACTGTAAAGGCGCCTTCAAAACAGAAAGCAAAGTAATGCATGAAGGACAGCCTGCAGTAAGGCATGAATGAATGTTATACACAGAATACCCTGCTTCGGCAGGGTATTTTTGCGCCTCAGAGAGGAAAAACAGTGGGAGGATGCAGTATAATGGCAATATGGATTCACATATGAAGGGCGGGCAGAATGGAGATCAGGAACAGCAGGATTGATGCAGGCAAGGCATTTGACTGGGGCAGAACGTCCAAAGAATATGCAAAATACAGGGATATCTATCCGGAGAAGTTTTACCGAAAGATTGTTGACAGAGGACTCTGCGTAAAAGGACAGTGTGTTCTGGACCTGGGAACGGGCACAGGCGTGCTGCCGCGCAATCTGTATGCTTATGGAGCAGACTGGACAGCCACTGACATCTCGCCCCAGCAGATCGAACAGGCAAAGATACTGGCAGATTCCGGTGGGATGAAAATCGATTTTCAGGCGGTTCCCGCCGAAGAGATCTGTTTCCCGGATGAGACCTTTGATGTGATCACTGCCTGTCAGTGCTTCTGGTACTTTGATCATGAGAAGCTGATACCGATACTGCACCGGATCCTGAAACAGGATGGAAAGCTTCTGATCCTGTACATGGCATGGCTTCCCTATGAGGATCCGATCGCCGGCAGGAGTGAAGAACTGGTCCTGAAGTACAGTCCAAACTGGACAGGCGCCAGAGAGGTGCGGCATCCGATCTGGATTCCGGAAATAGTGAATGAGTACTTCAAGATGGAAGAACACGAGGAGTATGACCTTATGGTTCCATTTACCAGGGAAACCTGGCATGGAAGAATGAGAGCCTGTCGGGGTGTGGGGGCATCACTGTCAGTGAGAGAGCTGGAGAGATGGGACCGGGAACATCGGGAACTGCTGGATCGGACGGCGCCGGAAAGGTTCGAAGTACTGCATTATGCCGCTCTTGCGCTGTTGACCAGGAAGCAGTAAACTACGAATAATGTGTTTTTCGCAGATCTATGACCACAGGACATGAAAGGACCAGAGCAATATGTTTGAAATCATGGACGCGGATGAGGCGATCCGCCTGATCCGGGACGGGGACGTTATCTGTGTGAATTCCTTTGTCGGAATTGAGAACCCGGTGGAACTGCACGAAGCGATCTACCGTCGTTATCAGCGTATGCAGTCCCCGAACCATCTGACGATTGTATCCAGCGCCGGCTTCGGGGTCTGGGATGAGAACCGCAATGCGGAAGGATATATCCGTGAAGGTGCGGTAGACCGTCTGATCTGCGGTCATTTCGGTGCCATGCTGAGCACCAAGAAGATACTGCTGGAAGACCGTTTCGAGGCTTACAATCTTCCGCTCGGATGCATTTCTCATGCCATCCGTGCACAGGCAGGCGGCATACCGGGGGCGCTCTCCAAGGTTGGACTGGATATCTTCGTAGATCCCAGAAATGAAGGCCCCGGCATCAACCGCCTCTCCATCGACGACTCGTTTATCAAACATGTGGAGGTGGACGGGGAGGAATTCCTCTACTACAAGATCCCCAAACTGACAGTAGCGCTGATCAAGGGAACCGCTGCAGACCTGAAGGGAAACATCTCTTTTGATGATATGTATATGTCAGGGGATGCGCTGTCCATCTGTCAGGCAGTCAAGGCCAACCATGGCAAGGTGATCGTACAGGTAGACCGGCTTGTGAATGTCCCGGCCCGCCCCAGAAACGCTATTATCCCCGGATGCCTGGTGGACGCTATCGTGGTGGTGGAGCCGGAGAAGAAGGACGATGCGCTGACCGCGCTGACAGGCAGCTTCGAGATCCCCTATGATGACTGGAAGGGCTGGAACGAGAAGATTGACGCCGCATCCACCCGCCGGCTCAGAAATGACGCGATCGGCAATATCATCGGCCGCAGAGCTGCTGCTGAACTTCGGATGGACGACATCGTGAATATCGGCATCGGCCTTCCGGAGATGGTATCCCGCCATGCGAGAAAGAACGGGATGCTGGACAACATCACTCTGACGGTGGAATCAGGCAGTGTAGGCGGTTTCCCGGTATCAGGAGAATACTTCGGCGCTACGATCGGAGCTGCCTCTGTATACGATATGGCCAACCAGTTCGACCTGTATGATAACGGCGGACTGGACATCTGCTTCATGGGTGCGATCGAGGTGGACGGCAAAGGAAATGTCAATGCCCACCGGAGTGACGGCGCATATGCGGGTATCGGCGGATTTGCCAATATCACAGCAAAAACCCCCACCGTAGTATTCTGCATGTCCTTTACAG
>OMSN01000111.1 GCA_900313765.1 uncultured Eubacteriales bacterium | reverse complement strand
GGAGGCGTGTTTCACAATGTGGGGCAGGTGATCGTGGCCGTGATCGTACTGGGCAGCGGGTATGCCGCCTACTATCTCCCGGTATTATGGCTCAGCGGTATCGCAGCAGGCGCGGTGGTTGGCCTGATCAGCGGCCAGATCGTGAACCGGCTTCCCCGGAATCTTATCTGAATCACGCCGCGCGGATGTCCGCCGGAAGATCCCGGGGCAGGATGATCCGGAATGGAGGAAGAACAGAGATGACAACATCAAGACCTTATATACTGTGGGCAGTGCTGACCACTGCAGGAATTTTGTCAGGCAGCAGTACAGTATGGGGGAAAGACCTTCCGACACAGACAGGGGAGATCTTCGCCATGGATACCTACATGACCGTCTCTGCGACCGGGGAAAATGCGAAAGAAGCAGTGGATGCTTCTCTGGAGGAGATACAGAAACTGGATGCTCTGTGGAGTGTGGGAAATGAAGACAGCGTTGTCTCCAGACTGAACCGTAATGAGAACGTGGAACTGGATAAAGACACCTCCCGGCTGCTGCAGAAAGCACTGGAGATCAGTACAGATACGGGCCGCGCATTTGATATCACGGTCTATCCGCTGATGGAAGAATGGGGATTTACAACAGGTGAGTTCAAGGTGCCTTCCCGGCAGCGGCTGGAGGAACTGCTGGAGCATGTGGATGCCGGGCGGCTGGAATATGACGGGGAGAGTACATTCACCCTCCCGGAAGAGATGCAGATTGACCTGGGCGGTATCGCGAAAGGGTATGCATCCGACCGCATAATGGAGATCTTCCGGGAATACGGGATCACAGCCGGACTGGTATCACTGGGAGGCAATGTGGAAACATTCCATACCAAGACCGATGGCTCTCCCTGGAGGGTCGGGATCCGGAATCCGGACACATCCCTTCCGGCTCTTGCAAAGGCGGAACTGACAGGGATCGTGGAGGCGGCAGACGAGGCTGTCATCACATCAGGCGGATATGAGCGGTACTTTGAAGAAGACGGGATCACCTATCACCATATCCTGGATCCCGAAACCGGGATGCCGGCAGACAGCGGCCTGATCAGCGTGACGATCGTCAGCCCGGATGGGTGCCTTGCAGACGGATTGTCCACCGCACTGTTTGTGATGGGGCGGGAAGAGGCGCTTGCGTACTGGGACCGGCATCGGGATGTTTTTGACGCGATCCTGGTGGAAGAGGACGGCAGTATCACGGTGACGGCAGGACTGAGAGATACTTTCAGTTCTGAGCTGCAATTCGAAATCGTTTCTTAGGGAATAAACAGGGTATCTTTTGGCTCTGTATGAGCCCGATTACGCATTTACGAGAGAAAACATATTAAAAAACTGGCTGCATCTTGCGGTATTTGTCGGCGTTTTCGCGCTGCTGTCGATTCTTACACTGGAGTTTATCGACAAAGACAAACGGTAAGACAGTCTGAGACGGAACAGAATGATGAGTAAAAACAGCATTGATAAAAATGAGATCTCCAGCAAGATCCTGCAGTACGGAAGCGATATCCTGAATTCGGATGCGTTCAGGAAGTGTGCTTACCAGAGACACCATCTGCACGGGACAGTCTTCGAGCATACGATCAATGTATGCATCGTGTGCGTACGGCTGACAAAACAGTACACCGCCAGGGGTGTCCAGATAAATGAAAAAGACCTGATACAGGCAGCGTTGTGTCATGATCTGGGAATGTTAGAACGGGACCGGAAATACAAAGGACGACTCGATTCCTGGAAGAGCCATCCGGAGGAATCGGTCCGGATTGCGAAGAAACTGGTTCCGGATCTGAGCAGGGAAGCCCAGGAGATGATCCTTACCCATATGTGGCCGGTGGCAGGACCGCCGCCCCGTTCAAAGGAGGGGCGGATCCTGTGTATGGCTGACAAATACGCGAGTATGGCAGACTGGAGGACCTGGCTGACAAGACACCGGTTTGCGGAAAGAATAAAAAAACAGCTGGACGAGAAGGGGATCCTGCAGGCGGACCGGAAATAAGCAGATATATGCGCAGACAAATGCGCGGCAGCATTCGCGGCCGCGTATTTTCAGTATACAGGAAAATAAATGAATATACATGTTAATGCGAGCTGGAAGGACAGACCCACGGAAAGAAAAAAGTGGAAGATGCCGCTGGCGTCCTGTTTACAGGCCTTATAAAGATGCGGTCTTATGATTGCGGAAAATCGGGATTTCAATATAATAAAAGGTAGCGGTATCCTTCCTGTCAGCGCGGCAATGAGAGCAGGGGGATGTGACCAGGCACAGACAGTCGGGGAAGAGAATATGGATATGATGACTGATACACAGAGTATGAAGATTCATAATCAGATAGTTCAGAGCCTGACGGAAGGTGTGATCATTATTGATTTCACCGGTACGATCCGGTATGCGAACCCCATGGCGTCTGAGATCCTGGGCATAGAGAAAGAAAAACTGCTCGGCGGCAAATTCGTGACACTGTTTCTGGCAGAACCTGAAAATGATTCATTTGCGCAGGCAGTACTGGACACGATCTATGACCGCAGCACAGGGCAGTCGAGGATCGTGGATTATCATACCGCCTCCCAGGTGAAGCAGCTGCGCATGATGTCTTCCCTGTTTATGGATGAGGAAGGCAATTCAGCCGGTATCACCATTGTCTTAAGTGACCTGAGTGAACTGATGGAACTGAAGGATTCGCTGAAGGCCATGGAGAAGATCAGCGCACTGAACCGGCAGCTGGATACGAGAAATAAACTGCTGAGCAAAACCTTCGGCCAGTTTCTGTCCGATGAGATCGTCAGTGAGCTTCTGGATACTTCCGGCGCACCGGAGCCGGGAGGGAGAAAAAGAACGGTAACGGTCATGATGAGTGACCTGCGCGGTTTCACAGCCATGAGCGAACGGATGGAAGCATGCAGCCTGATCAGCATGCTGAATCACTATCTGGCAGTGATGACAGACGCGATCCAGGGCCGCGGAGGGACGATCATCGAATTTCTGGGAGATGGTATCTTTGCTATCTTTGGAGCCCCGGTCTACACGGACAGCCATGCAGCGGATGCCGTTGCGGCAGCCCTGGAGATGCAGGCTTCCATGGATGAGATCAACCGATGGAACGCCGAACATCAATATCCGCGGCTTGAGATGGGGATCGGTCTGGATACCGGAGAGACGATCGTTGGGATCATAGGGTCCGAGAAACGGATGAAATACGGTGCGATCGGGAGCCATGTCAACCAGTGTGCCCGGATTGAGAGCTACACGACAGGGGGGCAGGTCCTGATTTCGCAGAGCGTCCGGGAGGCGGCCGGCATTCCGCTGGAGGTCGACAAGGAGATGACCGTCTTGCCCAAAGGGATGGATAAGGAGATCGTTCTGTCACATGTGACCGGTATCGGGGCACCTTATAATGTGCATGTTGCCATACAGAGCAACCTTCCCGATGAACTGGAGGAACCTGTACCCGTCTGTTTCTACAGGATGGATGGAAAACATATCATAGAACAGCCCTGCTATGGTGGTATTATAGCTGCAGGCAGAGACTGCGCGTTCCTGGAAACGGAGACACAGCTGGAGCTGCTGGAGAATCTTCAGATCCAGATGGGCGGGCGGCTTCTGTGCAAAGTCATGGAGAAAAAGAGCACGCAATACTTGCTGCAGTATACAGCAATCCCGTTCGGGTATGATGTGTGGATCCGTGAACACAGTGGAGCAGACCTGTTATCCCGGACGACCATGGGTAAGGATTCAAAGAAGGGAAAACACAAAAATGGGTGAACCATATCAGGTGACGTTTCAGAAAGAAGGAACGGTTCTTACAGTCCGGCCGGTGGGCAGGCTGGATGCGTATGCGGTACCTTCATTCTCAGAGCAGCTTGAGCAGGAACTGGATGATATCACCGCTGTTGTGATGGATTTTGCACAGAGCGATTATCTCTCTTCCGCCGGACTGCGGGTGCTGATGATTACCGAACAGAAGATGGAGGAAAGAGGCGGCGGCATGAAAGTGATCCATGTCAGCGATATGATCCGGGAGATCCTCGGATTGACAGGATTCCTTGATTTCGTGACCCTGGAGTGAATATAATGGAACATACAGATACAACTCCTCTCTATCAGATACAGCCAGGTTTTCCGGAGCGGGAGAAATGGGAGGCGGCCGCCCTGCAGGAAGGACTGTTCTATGAGGTGCTGGAACTGTCGTCTCCGCCGGTCCTGGGAGATGACCGTCTCACACAGACGCGCGGAGAGTGGTATCGTTCCGGAGGCCGCACACGGTCTCTCCACGGAGTTTTTATCGACGTCAATCCGGCCAGCAGCGATGCACAATTCCGGACACTGTCCCGCAGACGGTGCATGGAAAGCTGCAGACTAGCCCGCAAACTGGGAGCTGAGAATGTGGTGTTCCACTCCAGCTGTTCCTCATTCCTGCGGGGTGCGTACATGGAATCCTGGGCACAGACATGTGCGGAGTATTATGGAGAACTGGCACAGGAGACCGGTCTTCATATATGGATCGAGAACAGTCAGGATGTGGATGCGGTTCCCCTCAGGGAACTGATGAAACGCATCGATACTCCTCAGGTCGGAGTATGTCTGGATCTGGGGCATGCCCATTACTCACATATGGCCCAGAAGGAATGGTTTGACTGCCTGGGGGAGTGGATCGGTTATCTGCATCTGTCGGACAACAACGGACTGTGGGACGAACATCTTCCGCTCGGAGAGGGCAGTGTTGACTGGGCAGAAGCGGATTCTCTCTGGCGCGCAGCAGGAAAGAAGATGCCCATAACGATCGAGGTCGGGAGTGTGAAAGATCTGCAGCAGTCCATTGCATTTCTGAAGACACACCGATTATTTGGCATGGGCCGTACAGGTACATAACGTTTTTCACCGGATATCACAGATGGTCACATGACCCGGTCAGGTGAGGAAACGGATAATATACAGAGTAAGAAACCATATATAGTTCAAAAAGGAGGTAGCAGAAGATGGTGGTGAAGACATTCCAGAGCGGAGAGGTGATCTTCCGGCAGGGAGATGCAGGAGAAAGCTTTTTCCAGATCCTGGACGGAAGTGTAGATATCATTCTTGGATATGGCGAAGAGGATGAACTGAAGCTGACAGAGCTGAAGAAGGACCAGTTTGTCGGCGAGATGGCTGTGATCGATGCCTGCCCGCGCAGCGCAACTGCAGTTGCCGGAGCGCAGGGTGTACAGCTGCAGGAGATCACTTCCGGAGAAGTGAATGAATATCTGGATGAGAATCCGGAACATATCACTCTGCTGATCGACTATCTGGGTTCACGACTGAAGGACCTGACCGGACAGTATCAGGAAGTCAGCGCGCTGATCCGTGAGATCCGCGGGGAAGAGAATCCGGAGAAGTTTACGGAGAAGATCAAGAGAATTGCCAGATTCTATAAAGCAGGAAGCAAAGGAAAACTCAGTGCGGAAGTAGTGCGCCAGACAGGGGCTCTGAGCCATGCGGAAGGATACGCAAAAGAGGTGGTTGAATATCCGAAGGGAACCGTCATTTTCAAGGAAGGAGAGCGCGGAGACTGTCTCTATGATATCCATGCAGGAAGTGTCGGGATCTATGTGGGATACAAGACACCGGAAGAGGTCAAACTGACACAGCTGTATCCGAATACGTTCTTCGGAGAGATGGGAATGATCAGCGGAGAGGCTCGCAGTGCGACTGCAGTGGCGCTGGAAGACGCAACGGTTGAGATCATTTCTTCGAGTGATCTGAATGAGCTGTATGAGAAGAATCCCCAGAAGGTTTCGATGATCCTCGAGCATCTGTCCGGACGTCTCAGAAGACTTACAGAAGAATATATGTCAGCATGCAGCCTTGTCTAC
>OMSN01000109.1 GCA_900313765.1 uncultured Eubacteriales bacterium | reverse complement strand
CTGTATCCAACAAGGCAGACGGAACTATCAACTATCCTACATTCAAGTATGTAGTAGACCATGCAGCAACTGAAGACACCGTGGTATTTGATGAAGAGAGCAACACCATCATCAAGACCGTGAATGAGCTCGAAAAGATGCTGCAGCAGGTCGGCGAGCCGGGTACTGACACTAAGGTTACCTGGGATCCGGTGGATTACAAGTATCTCATCGTGGAAGTGATTCCGGATGATGCAGTGAATGAGAACGGAACCAGATATGCTGACAGACAGTTGGACGACGTCGGACCGTGGGTCTACAGTGGAGTTACCTACAACACGGAAGACATCAGTTATGAACTGACCGTTACGGTTTCTCTGAATGAGAAGGATCAGGGCATCCTGGATGTAGCGATCGATCCGAATGAGAAGCTTGATTTCATCAACCTGTACAAGGCAAAAGGTGAAGCTACCGTCAGCGGTAAGAAGGTTCTTGAGTGCGCAAATATCGCGGACTATGATGGAGCGTTCGAGTTCACAATCACAGACAGCGACGGCAATGTCATCACGACAGTGAAGAATGACAGCCAGGGCGTGATCCAGTATCCGACATTCCAGTACATCGTGGATCCGGATCTGACAGCAGGCGCGGTCTATGATGCAGAAACCAATGTATACACAGTTACTGTGAATAAATACGAAGATCTGAAGGATGTGTATACCTACAAGGTCGAAGAGGTACAGCTCGACGACGAGACAATGGCATACAACGTCTATGAAGACAGCTATGAACTCAAAGTGACTGTAGTAGCAAATGAACAGGATAAGGGAATCCTGGATGTAACGATTCCGGACAGCGATGACCTCAGCTTCACCAACAGGCAGTACTACTTCGTAGGTATTGCGAAGGTTGACGCTAAGACAAAGAAGGATCTGAAGGGAGCAGTGCTCCAGCTGGTAGGATCCAATGGCAAGGTTATTGAAGAGTGGACAACGGATGGAAGCATTCATCTGATCAATCTGCTCGAACTTGAGCCTGGCACCTATTCCTTCAGAGAGCACTCCGCTCCTAAGGGATACAAGCTGGCTGAGACCATCACCTTCACAGTGGATAAGCAGGGTAAGGTTTCCTCCAAGACAAAGTTCGAAGTCGACGAGGAGAACAACACGATCTTCACCATGAAGGATGAACTGGAACCGCATAAGCCGCCGAAGACTGGTGATACATCGAATGTATTCGAATGGATGCTGGCGATGATTCTGGCACTGGCAGCAGCGATCGTACTTCTGATCGCACGCAGGAGAAGAAGAGCAGCCCGCTGAGGACAGCACTTTGAAACTGCACATACCGGGATGATCCGGAAAGAGTAACACTGCGGCGTGTATCTTAAGCGGGTGGCGGTATAAAACTATGGAAAAGATTGTTGAGCAGACGCTGCTGTATGATTTCTACGGTGAGCTTCTGACAGTACATCAGAGAGAAGTATACGAGGATGTGGTCCTGGGAGACCTGGGATACAGCGAGGCTGCTGAGGAACTGGGCGTGTCCAGGCAGGGGATCCATGATCTGGTGAAGCGGGTCGACCGGCAGCTTGCAGGGTATGAAGAGAAACTGCACCTGGTGGAACGTTTCCTGAAGATACAGGAAGATGTGACACAGATCAGGGAACTTGCCGCGGGGGATTCGTTTGGCAGACAGCAGGCAGCTGAGGTTACTCAGATCTGTGACCGGATCCTGAATGAACTGTAAGGGTTATCTATGGCATTTGAGAGCTTATCCGATAAACTTCAGAATATTTTCAAGAATATGCGCCGCAAGGGCCGTCTTACCGAGGAGGATGTCAAGTCTTCCCTGAAGGAAGTCAAGATGGCACTGCTCGAAGCGGATGTCTCCTTCAAGGTTGTCAAGACCTTCATGAAGAGTGTGCAGGAGAAGGCGATCGGTCAGGACGTCATGAACGGACTGAATCCGGGCCAGATGGTCATCAAGATCGTCAATGATGAACTGACACAGCTCATGGGAAGCGAGACCACCCAGCTGAATCTGAGGAACGGTTCAGAGATCACGGTTCTGATGATGATGGGACTTCAGGGCGCCGGTAAGACAACAACCTGCGCGAAGCTTGCATCCCAGCTCAAGAGCAAGGGCAGAAGACCTCTGCTGGCAGCGTGCGATATCTACCGCCCCGCAGCGATCAAACAGCTGCAGATCAGCGGTGAGAAGGTCGGTGTCCCGGTATTTGAGAGGGGAACAGACATCAGACCTCCGCAGATTGCCGAAGAAGCAGTCCGGTATGCGGAAGCAAACGGCATGAATGTCGTGATCCTGGATACGGCAGGCCGTCTCCAGATCGATGAGTCCATGATGGCGGAACTGCAGGAGATCAAGCAGACGGTCAGAGTTGATCAGTCCATTCTGGTTGTGGATGCGATGACCGGACAGGATGCAGTGAATGTCGCTTCTGCATTTGAGGAGAAGATCGGAATCGACGGCGTGATCGTAACGAAGCTGGACGGTGATACCAGAGGCGGCGCGGCACTTTCGATCCGCGCGACCTGCGGCAAGCCGATCCTCTATGTAGGAATGGGCGAGAAGCCGGAAGATCTGGAGCAGTTCTATCCGGACAGGATGGCGTCCAGGATCCTCGGTATGGGCGATGTGATGAGCCTGATCGAGAAGGCGACTGCCAATCTGGACGAACAGCGTGCCAAGGAGATGGAGTCCAAGTTCCGGAAGGCGACTTTCGGATTTGACGATTATCTCGAGTCCATGGCGCAGATGAAGCAGATGGGCGGAATGAGCTCAGTCCTGCAGATGATGCCGGGCATGGGCGGTTCCCAGCTCAGCCAGCTGGAGAGCCAGATCGACGAAGGCCAGATGGCCAGGACCGAGGCAATCATTCTCTCCATGACGCCTCAGGAGAGATCCAATCCGGATCTGCTGAATCAGTCCAGAAAGATCAGGATCGCGAGAGGCGCCGGCGTGGATATCAGCGAAGTGAATAAACTGGTCAAGCAGTTTGACCAGGCACGCAAGCTCATGAAGCAGTTCGGCGGACAGCTGAAGGGCAAGAAGAGAGGCGGATTCAAGCTTCCCTTCGGAGGCGGCGGCCTCTTCTGAAACAGATTGAATCTGTCACAGACAGTTCAAATAGATAATTAATATACATTATATATCAGGAGGAATTATACAATGGCTGTAAAGATCAGACTTAGAAGAACCGGTAAGAAGAAGGCACCTTTCTATCGCATCGTTGTTGCGGATTCCAGATCTCCGCGTGACGGACGCTGCATCGCAGAACTGGGTATCTATGATCCCAAGGCAGAGCCGAGTGTCTTCAAGATCGATGAGGAGGAAGCCAAGAAGTGGCTTGCGAACGGTGCTCAGCCGACCACTGTTGTTGGCAAGCTGTTCAAGATTGCCGGTATCGAAAAATAATCAAAGGGGAATCGAATGAGAGAGTTAGTTGAGACTATTGCAAAGGCTCTTGTCGAACACCCTGATGAAGTAGAAGTCACAGAAAAAGCAAGCGGGAGGTCCATCCTGATCGAGCTTAAAGTTGCCCCGTCTGACATGGGCAAAGTCATTGGTAAGCAGGGCCGGATCGCGAAAGCGATTCGCTCCGTGGTGAAAGCCGCAGCTTCCAGGGACGACAAGAAAGTGATCATCGATATAATAGAGTAAAATGACCCGGGATCCGCCGAGTCCGGACTGACCGGACAAGCGGGTCCTTTGCTTAACTGTGTAGGATCGAGGAATCTGCATATGATGGACTATCTGAAGATCGGCGGGATCATTTCCACACATGGTCTGAAGGGGGAAGTGAAAGTATATCCCACAACGCAGGACGTACACAGGTATGATGTCCTGGACACGGCATACATTGAGATGCCCTCGGGAAAGATCCCTGTGCATGTGGAGAGAGTCCGCTATTTCAAGAATCTTGTGATCGTCAAGTTCCGCGGCCTGGATCGGATCGAAGATGTGGAAGGGTATCTGAAACACGATCTGTATGTTTCCAGAGAAGATGCGATAGAACTTGGGGAAAATGAGTATTTTGTCGGTGACGTCATCGGCCTGAAGGTCATTACCGATGACGGACGTGTCCTGGGAATACTGGACGATGTCATGGAGACCGGTGCAAATGATGTGTATGTCATAGCATCGCAGGAGGAGCCGGGCAAAGAGATCCTGCTTCCGGTCATACGGGATGTGATCCTGGAAACCAGTCTGGAAGAGGGCTATATCAAGGTCCATCTGCTCCCCGGGCTTGAATAAAGTATACAATAAGGCATTGTGATGAAACAGAGACGTAAAACAGCAGCTGCGGTGATCCTTCTGGTACTGACCGCATTCTTCCTGCTTGTCGGCCGCAGTGCGCAGTGGGCGCTGGAAGAGTGGGGAGGCCTGAATCTGGATGAGATCCTGTATACGCTGACACAGCCGCTCCACGGAACCGATCCGGGGATTCTGCGCAATTATGCATTCTATGCAGTTCTTCCTGCTGCAGCGGCAGTATTTGTCATTGGCACGTCAGCGCTCTTCCTGGATAAGAAGGGCTGGAAGATCCCTGTGATCCCTGTCTTCTGTGTGATCGCTGCGCTGTTTGGGATCTTTCAGACAGTACGGTTTGGCAGCAGACTCGGTGTCCTGGATTATCTGAAGAACAGCAAAGAGCGATCTACCTACATTGAGGACAATTACGTGGATCCGGAGGAAGTGGAACTCACATTCCCCGAGAAGAAAAGGAATCTGATCTACCTCTATCTGGAATCCATGGAGGTGGCCTACAGTGACCGGGAGAATGGCGGCATCTTCGAGGAGAATTATATCCCCGAGCTGACACAGATCGCCAAAGATACAGAAGACTTTGGCGGGTCTGATGCCGTACAGCTGAACGGCGCATCCTCCTGGAAATATACGACCTGGACCATGGGCGGCATGTTTGCCGCGACCACGGGACTTCCGCTGAAGATCCCGCTGGAGACGCAGGGCGTGGATACCAACTACATGAGCACGCAGGATTCATTTTTCCCGCATATCACTGCCCTGGGAGATATCCTTCTTCGGGAGGGTTATGTCAATGATCTGCTGATCGGTTCGGACGCCACGTTCGGAGGCAGGAGGCTGTACTTCTCCACCCACGGGGATTATCAGTTCCACGATTACCTGTATTACAGTGAACATGGACTGCCGCCCGGCTATAAGGCATTCTGGGGATTCGAAGACCAGAAACTGTTTTCATTTGCCAAAGAACGGCTTGGTGAACTGGCCTCAACCGGGCAGCCTTTCAATCTGACCATGCTGACGGTGGACACCCATTATCCCAATGGTTATGTCTGCAGTGAGTGTGAGAATACCTACGCGTCCCAGTATGCGAACGTGATCGCCTGCTCGGACCGGCAGGTAGCTGAGTTCCTGGAATGGTGTACGCAGCAGGACTGGTACGAGGATACGGCGATCGTGGTATCCGGGGATCACCCCACCATGGCGACTTTCTGTGACGGTGCGCCGGAGGACTACACCAGGAAGGTTTATACGGCGTATCTCAATCCCGCAGCTTCGCCGGTGCGCGATGAGATGAGAGAGTATTCCACGGTGGACAATTTCCCGACCACGCTTGCAGCGATGGGCGTGCAGATCGAGGGGGACCGTCTGGGGATGGGCACCAATCTGTTCTCGGATCTGGATACGCTCGAAGAGAGGGATGGCGCGCAGAAGATCGAGAGCGAGCTGTCGAAGACGTCTGCCTGGATGAGCGCGCAGGCTCATGTGAAGCCTGTGACGGCTGATATCACCTACGGTCCCTATGATGAAGAGAACAGTACGCTGTCCTTCACAATCCGCAATGTGTCCAGCGACCGGATCGACGGCTTCCGCTGCTGCATGAGAATGTATGGATATAAGACCGCTGCGGGTTCGGATTATATCAAATGGATCAGCGCTCAGCCTGACGGCGAGGGTGGCTGGTATGCCGAGTGGAAAGTTCCGAACGACCAGGATTATAATGGGATCATTAAACTCCAGGCAACCTGCATGGTGGACGGAGCGAGAAGCCATGTGCTGGACCTGCATTATTACGCAGTCTCCTTTGGCGCAGGCGGAGAGAACTGCCGGTGGTATGAGTGTGATACCAGCGGCAAGAAACTGGAAGGCGGACTTGGCAACGCGGATGATTAGTGAGGTGTTTGCTTGAACTTTCATGTACTGACGCTGTTTCCCGAGATGATCGAGGCAGCATTTTCCACGAGTATTACGGGCAGGGCCATGGAGGCCGGCCTGCTGTCGCTGCATGCGGTGAATATCCGGGACTATGCAGAGGAGAAACGCAAGGGCCGGGTCGACGACTACTCCTACGGAGGAGGCGCCGGCATGATCATGCAGGCGGAGCCGGTGTACCGCGCGTACTGTGCGGTCGCGGATGCGATAACAGACAGAACGCACCCCCGTGTCCTGTTCATGACCCCCCAGGGAAGAACATTTGACCAGGCGTTTGCCTCGGAGCTTGCCAAGGAGAAGGACCTGATCTTTCTGTGCGGCCACTATGAAGGGATCGACCAGCGGGTGCTGGATGAGATCGTGACGGATGAGGTCTCGATCGGGGACTATGTGCTGACCGGAGGGGAACTTCCCGCTCTTGTCATGATGGATACCATCGCAAGGCTGGTCCCGGGCGTGCTCAGCAATGAGGATTCCGCGCAGACGGAGAGTTTCATGGGAGACGGCCTGCTGGAATACCCGCAGTATTCACGGCCGGAAGAGTGGCACGGGAAGAGCGTTCCGCCGATCCTGCTGTCCGGCAATCATGGTGCGGTAGACAGGTGGAGGAGGGAACAGTCCCTGCTTCGCACAGCCGTGAAACGGCCGGATCTGTGCAGGGAGGCTGTGCTCAATAAGAAAGATCGGAAGTTTATCCGGGAAAATGGACTTGAGGAGCTGTACAGAGGGGCGCGCAATCTGGACTGACGGTCCGGAAGAATCAAAGGAAACGGGGAAAAGCTATGTTAAAACAGTTATCATTATACGCGGAAAATAAAAAAGGAGTCCTGGAACATATAACCAGGATCCTTCTGGAGCATGATATCAATATTCTGGGTTCCATGACGGATGACGGAGCCGAGTACGGCGTGAACCGCATGGTCGTCTCGAAGCCGGATGAGGCATTGCAGGCCTTGAGCGATGCAGGATATCTGTGTTCCCTCAAGGATGTCATCGGTGTCGAAGTGGAGGACAAGGTCGGTAATCTGAACAGTCT
>OMSN01000031.1 GCA_900313765.1 uncultured Eubacteriales bacterium | reverse complement strand
CAAGGGATGTATATTCTTCCAGACTCAGCAGCGGAAACGGGCTCCTGCCGTACTCCTGAGCGAGACTGCTTCCCTTCAGGATATTGAGCATCTGCAGCTTGACCCCGTCCGGGCCGGGCTTAAGAGCGGCAAGATACCGGACGGTCCGGAGCATATCTTCCTTCGTCTCACCCGGAAGCCCGAAGATCACATGCACGATCACCTGGATCCCTGCACTCTTCAGTTTCCTTACAGCCTCCTCAAACACCTCAAGCCGATAGCCGCGGTTGATCCGCTCTGCTGTCCGGTCATGCATGGTCTGCAGTCCAAGTTCGACCCACACCGGTTTGATGGCATTCAGCCGCCGCAGCATCCCCATGATATTCTCATCCAGACAGTCCGGCCTTGTTGCGATGGAGAGGATCACGATCTCGTCCCGCAGGATGACCCTCGTGTACAGATCTTCCAGATCAGCAGCATTCCCGTAGGTATTGGTAAAGGACTGAAAATAAGCAATAAACCTGCGGGCATCTGTCTTGTTCCGGATGCGCTGCTTTGCTTCCTCGATCTGCCCTTCGATGTCCGGCGCCTGGGAGGCAAACTCTCCGGATCCGCCCTCTGAACAGAATGTACATCCGCCGAAGCTGATCCTGCCGTCCCTGTTGGGGCAGGTACAGCCGGAAGACAGAGTGAGCTTGTAGATCTTCTCCCCGTATTCCTGTTTCAGAACCTCAGAAAGTCTTCTCATGTGTGCTGTCCGATATACTCCAGGACCTTCCTGCGAACTTGTTCCATCCGCTTCCTGGTTGCTTCATTTCTGCTCTCAAAACTCAGCATCTGATCCAGATACCCCTGCTCCTTCACGATCCTGAAGCTCTCGGGATACACAAGGCCGAATGCAAACGCGATATGTCCCATCAGAAAATCGATCCCGGTTCTGGAATTCTGACGGTTCACATCCCGGCATGCCATAAGATCCTCGAACACCTTATCCGAGATCTCAGATGTCAGAAAAGCTTCTGTCGGCAGATCATAGATCTCCTCCATCGGAGTTTCACGGTTCACACGAAGAATATCGATCTTGTCTGCGTCGCGGAGGATCTGGCAGAATATCCGCTCCCGCTGACTCAGCGTATCCGGAAGACGGTATGCATTGTGAAGCCGGATGGCATTCTCAACAAGCGGATAATCCTTCTCATTTACCGGATATTCCCGGATCAGACCTTCCTTAAACAGCAGGTCTGCGCTCAGATGGGCATGATTCACCGACAGTCCATCCCGGAATGTGTGATAGATCCGGACCTGCTCAAAGCGTCCGATATCATGAAGGATTCCCGTCATGAAGGCAATCCTCACGTCCTCCTTAGGAATCTGCAGGCTGTACGCGATCCGCTCGCAGAGGGAAGCCACACGCAGTGTATGGTCCACTTTCAGCCGTATCTTCGGATCCTCCAGGTCATACTGTGATGCATACTTTATAAAGACCTCTTCTGCCTTTTCCTTTACTCCCATTGATACCTCGTTCTGTCCCTGTTTCGTAATTCTCAGTCCTTATTGATCTTCATAATCTCCCGGATCTCTTCCTTCCTGGAAACAACACGAAGAAGGATCAGTGACACTATGAATGTGACAACGTATACGATGATGGCGGTCCTGCTGTTGCCCCTGGCAAAGTACGCTCCCGCGATCGTGGATGTGATGATGCCCGGAAACCGGAACAGTGTCGACAACAGGATAAACCTGGGCGCATTGACAGGAAGCAGTGCCCCCACATAGATCAGCAGATCCTTCGGAGTTCCCGGCAGTATAAACAGCAGCAGCAGGATCCACTCCGCTTTCCTGCTCTTATACAGCCTGCTGTTTTCTATCTTTTCTATCTTGTCTTCCCCGATCAGGTCATATACCGATGCTTTTCCGATCCTCCTCACCAGCCAGAAGATAATGGCGGTTGAAATAAAAACGCCGATATAGGTGACGAGCAGGCCGCCGAATACTCCATAGCACATGCCGGCCAGCAGTTCCACCATCTCCCCGGGAAAGAAGAACAGGAAGATCTGCGACACATTCAGCCCGATCAGCATCAGGCATCCCGGCACTCCCAGTTCCAGGATCCTGTCCCGGAATTCAATCCTGCCGGCTTCTGTTGATATGGTCCTGAATATATCCCACAACAGAACGGATACGATGATGATCATCACAACGGAGATCACCAGCAGGACGATTCTCTTCACTTTTTTCTTCAACTTGATCTTCACTCCTATACATCGCGCAGCGAATATTCTCCCGTTATTATAATATAAACGGCCGGCAGAGAACAGTGTCTCCGCCGGCCATGATACCGGTCTGCCTTCTGCAGCCTTATTACAGGTTGATCCCTTACCAGTCTATCGCTTTGATCGCGGCTTTCTCTGCTTCCAGGCCTGCGATGTAATGCTTCGTAAAGCACTCGAAGCCTTCCACTTCAGCAGGATCCGGCTCCATTGCATCTCCGGCCAGACTGCTGAAGACCCTGTTGTCCAGATACTCTTCCAGAAGGCCATCCTTCTTTCCGTCCGCCAGATAGGCCGCCAGCAGGGCGATTCCCCACGCACCGCCTTCCGATGCAGTCTCCATGACCGTTACCGGGGTGTTGACTGCAGCTGCCAGATACCTCTGCGCGACGCCGGGTGTCTTGAACAGTCCGCCATGGCCCATGATCCGGTCGAGTTTTACTCCTTCATCCTTCAGAAGGATATCCATTCCCATCTTCACGGCTCCCAGAGATGTGTACAGATGGACCTTCATAAAGTTCGCAAGATTGAAACGACTGTCCGGAGTTCTTGCGAACAGCGGTCTTCCTTCGTTGATAAAGGTAATGTTTTCACCGGAATAGTATCCGTAAGCCAGCAGGCCGCCGCAGTCCGGGTCTCCTTCCAGTGAGTGCGTGTAGAGCTTGCCGAACAGAGTTCCCATATCTGCCTCATAACCCATGAGAGTGCAGAATTCCCGGAACATCCCTACCCAGGCATTCAGGTCGGAAGTACCATTGTTCGCATGAGACATGGCTACCGGGAATCCGGAGGGCGTCGTTACCATATCTATCTCACGATATACTTTGGACAGCTGCTTTTCCAGCACTACCATCGCAAAGGTACTGGTTCCTGCCGACAGATTGCCGGTACGGGGCGCCACGGAGTTGGTGGCTGTCATTCCGGTTCCCGCATCGCCTTCCGGCGGGCACATCATGATGCCGCTCTTCAGAGTTCCGGTCTCATCCAGAAGCGCTGCGCCTTCCGGTGTCAGTTCACCGGCATATTCTCCGGCAGCAAGAACTCTGGGGAATACGTCACGCAGCTTCAGAGAATACCCTGTCTCCTCCATCAGGCTGTCAAACTGCTTCACCATGCCTTCGTTGTAATCCAGACGATCCGAATCGATCGGGAACATTCCGGCTGCATCGCCGATTCCGATGACTTTCTGCCCGGTCAGCCGGTAATGCATATACGCTGCCAGCGTGAACACGGACGCAACATTCTCAACATGCGCTTCCTTGTCAAGTGCTCTCTGATACAGATGAGCAACAGACCATCTCAGCGGGATGTTGAACTGAAACAGATCCGTCAGGGTGTCCGCTGCCTGTGTTGTGTTTGTATTGCGCCAGGTCTGGAACGGAGCGATCTGCCTGTCCTGCGCATCCAGGGCAATATAGCCATGCATCATGGCGCTGATTCCGATGGCGCCGTAGGTTTCAGGCGTGATCGAATACTTCTGCTCCACATCTTCCCGCAGGGTGCGGTAGCATTCCTTCAGGCCAGTCTCCACTTCAGACAGGTCATAGGTCCAGATCCCGTCTATCAGATGATTCTCCCATTCATATCCGCCGACTGCGAGCACATTTCCATCGTAATCGATCAGAACGCCTTTTATCCTGGTAGAACCAAATTCTATTCCGAGGGCACTCTTCCCCTCTGCGATCAGTTGTCTGATCTCCTGATTATTCATTTGAAACCTCCATTTCGGATGACTGTACATCCCATCAGTCCAGATAAGATCTCAGTGTTTCCCGCACGGCACCCGGGCCCGCCAGCATACTGCGCAGCATGCTCTCGATCTTCTTCCCGAGACCTGCCTGATAGAGATCGATCCCGAAGATATGCGCATTTGAGAGAATCGGCCTTGCCCGATCTTTCAGGCTGTCGGGATCTCCGAATTCCACGCCTTCCAGCAGCTGCTGCAGCTGCGGGATCATCGGATCCGGAGAAAGGTCAAACGGCTCTCCCTGGTCATCAACCGCAAGCAGATAGCGAAGCCATCCGGCGATTGCCAGCGGGATCGCAGTCAGGCCTGCAGCAGTCCCGTCTTTCTCAACATATGCCTTGATCGTCTCTCCAAAACGAATTCCCACCATCTGGGAGATGTCGACGGCGATCCGCGCACTGGAATCCCCCAGATACGGATTCGGGAACCGGACTTCCAGTACCTCATCCAGGAATGCACGAGGAGAGAGGATTCCGGGATCCTTCACGACCCGAAGCCCTTCCTGATACCCCAGTTCCTGCGCCAGGGCCCTCAGCTGCGGATCATGCATGCAGTCCGCAAACAATGTGTAGCGGAACATGCAGGCAAATGTACACAGGGCAGTGTGAATCGGATTGAGACAGACAGTCACCTTCATTCTCTCCGAGCGGTTTACCGTCTCCCTGTCGGTCATATAGACCCCTGCTTTTTCCAACGGAGGCCTTCCGTTCGGGAAGTTATCCTCCACCACCAGATACTGCGGAGCTTCCGCATTGGCATACGGCGCAATATAAGTATGTCTGGAGGTGGTCACCGGTTCCATATCCTCCACGCCCTTGTCCGTGAGCATCCTGTATACTTCTTCTCCTGGACGCGGCGTGATCTTGTCTATCATCGTCCAGGGGAAACTGACCCGGCTCTCATCGGATACATAAGCCAGGAATCCCCCATCCACATATCCGCGTGCCTTCCATTCTTTCGCCGTTTCCACTACACACTCACGAAGCTTACGGCCATTCGCGGATACATTGTCCATGGAGACAATGGCGATCGGATACGCACGTTCATGGTATCTCTCAAGAAGCATCGCAGTGAGAACTCCCATGGCGCCGACTGCGCCGGCAGGTCCTTTTTCCAGATCCGCCTGCACATAAGGCAGCCAGGTTCCGTATGCGCCGCGCATCGCATATCCCTTCTCCGTGATGGTAAGGGACACCATCTGAAGTCCGGGAGAGCGAAACACTTCCGCCAGCCGGCCTCTGGTATGATCCAGGGCACCTGCCTTCACTGCCTCACACAGAGATCCCAAAACCCTCTGCTCCGTCTGCCCGTCCTCATGCAGAGTAACTGCGAGGACCAGGTTGTCAAAGGGATCATAGATCCTGTCCACAACCTCATAGTCAAAGGTTTCCGCGCAGATGATGCCGCGGTCCAGATCACCATTCCTGATCAGAGTATCCGCAATCCCTCCGATAAAGATCCGGAAGATATTGCCGATTCCGAAATGAACCCATACAGGGTCTGCTTTTGTCTGCTCTGAGAGCAGTTGAGGATCGTAGGAGGGAAGTTTGATCCCCGCCTGCTCCCAGGCAGCAGTGTCTTTGATTCCAGAGTAAGATAATTTCATACCATCATTCCCCTTCAGGATCTACATCGATCAGTACCTTCATGGTGGACTCGCGATTGTTGTCAATATACTCATATGCCTTTGCAAAGTCTTCGAAGGCAAAATGAGCACTCTGCAGCGGTTTCAGCTGAATCTTCCCTTCCCTGACAAACCGGATGGCATCCTCATAATCTTCATGCCTGTACATCATGGAGGTATTCAGATCCAGTTCGGAATCGTTCAGTTTTGCCAGATCTACACTGGCCCGCTTTCCAAAGACCGCGACCAGAATGATCGTGCTTCCCTTGCGCGCATTCTGGATCGCCTGGTCCATCGTGATATCAGACCCGGCACACTCATAGATCACATCTGCCTTATCAGGTCCGAAGGCATTCACAAGCGCTTCGGCATAGTTGGCTTTCATGGTGTTGACAACATAGTCTGCGCCAAGGCTCTTAGCCAGTTCCAGGCGTTTGTCTGATATATCGGTTGCAAACACCTCGGCAGCACCCATTGCCTTCAGTGACTGGATCAGAAGGATACCGATCGGACCACATCCAAGCACCACTGCTTTTGCCCCTTTCAGATCAGGGAAACGCTTCGCGGCATGAACAGTCACTGCAAGGGGTTCGATCATTGCGCCTTCCGAATAGGTCATTTCCTCCGGGATCGGAGTGACTTTGGATGCATCTACCGCAAAGTACTCACTGCCTGTGCCTGTGGTCTGGAACCCCATGACCTTCAGTTTCTCACACAGGTTGTACTTACCGTGCAGGCAGGGATAGCACCGTCCGCAGAAGACCTGCGGCTCGATCGTCACCTTCTGGCCGACTGTGAGGTCCTTCACATATTCACCCAGTTTCACGATCTGGCCGGAGACTTCATGACCCTGTGTCACCGGATAAGAGGTATACGGATGAGTTCCATGATTCACATGGATGTCGCTCCCGCATATGCCGATCCTCTTGATCCTGATCAGCGCCTGATCCGGTCCCGGCTGCGGGACGGGAACCTTACGGAAAATAATCTCTCCCGGAGCCATCATGACCTGCTGCGTCATCATTTCATTCATCTTGGTACCTCCTCATGGTTTATTTCTGTCAGGTCGTCTGGCGCTTCTTGGACAGGCAGTCAATACCTACTGCCACTGCCAGAACCAGACCCTTGACTACCATCTGTGTGTATTCACTGACGTTCATAAGGATCATGCCGTTCGTCAGGCAGCCGATGATCAGTACGCCGGCGACGACGCCGGACATTCTTCCGACACCGCCGTTGACGGATACGCCGCCCAGGACAACGCAGGTGATGACGTCGAATTCAAGTCCTTTACCGACTGTACTCTGCGCGGAGTTGGATCTGGAGAGCAGAACGATGCCTGCAAGTCCTGCAAAGAATCCGGACAGTGCATAGATCAGGTATTTCATGCGGTTGACACGGATACCGGACAGTTCCGCCGCTTCTTCATTTCCGCCGATTGCATAGAAATAGCGGCCGAAGAAAGATTTGTTCAGAATAAAGCTTCCGATCGCGAAGCAGGCGATCATAATGATGCAGCAGACCGGAACGATTCCTACTGACCAGCGCCCGAAGAGCGCGAATCCGGCGGGAAGACCGGAGATCGGACGTCCTCCGGAGATCAGGTAGGAGACACCTTCAAAGATCGTCTGGGATGCGAAGGTTGCAATCAGGGCAGGGATGCCGATGCTGGCAACCATAAAACCGTTGAGAACACCGATCAGGGTGGACAGCACCAGAGAGAGCAGGATCGCGATCCACATGTTCAGCCCGAAGTTGACCATCAGGAAAGCGCATACCACATTGACGATGGTGATGATCGAGCCGATAGAAAGGTCGATCCCTGCGATCAGGATCACGAACGTCATACCGATCGATGCAATTCCGTAATAGGAAACCTGTCTGGATATATTAACGATGTTATTCGGTGTTATAAATGCTCCGTGGCTGAAGATCGCAAAGAAGATCACTTCGACCGCAAATACCAGCCAGATCGCATTGGATTTAATACCATTTTTAAGACTCATGCTGTAACCTCCTTATTGTCCACGATAGCAGATGCATATGCCATGATCGTGTCAGCATTAAACTCTTCTTTTGCCAGTTCTCCTGTCATCTGGCCTTCTGCCAGTACAATGATGCGGTCAGACATACCGATCAGTTCTTCCATCTCCGAAGAGATCATAAGCACACTGCGGCCTGACTCCACAAGATCGTTGATCAGTTTGTAGATCTCATACTTTGCGCCGACGTCAATACCACGTGTCGGTTCGTCAAAGATGATCAACTGTGAATCCGCTGCCAGCCACTTACCAAGAATGACCTTCTGCTGGTTGCCGCCTGAGAGGTTCTTCACCAGCTGATTGATATTCGGACACTTGATCTGGATCTCTGTACGGTACTTTTCCGCAGTGGATCTCTCCGTTCCGGAGTTGATGACACTTGCCTTGGAGATCCGCTCATAGATCGGCATGTTGATATTGTTCCTGATCGAGTTGGTAAGGAGTGCCCCGTGGCGTTTACGATCCTCCGGTACCAGCGCGATCCCCAGGTCGATCGCTTCACGGGGAGCCTTCGGATTGATCTCCTGTCCGTTGAGAAGGATCTGTCCGGACTCTTTCGGCTTAGACCCGAAGATGACCTCTGCCAGCTCTGTTCTGCCGGCTCCGACCAGTCCTCCGAGTCCCAGCACTTCACCCGCATGCAGTTTAAGGGATATGTCATGATCCCCGTTGCCGGTCACATTTCTCAGTTCCAGAACCACGCGGTTCTCGTCGATGCAGGGCTTGCGAGCCGGATACTTCTGGGTCATCTCGCGGCCGACCATCAGACGGATCAGTTCATCTACCGTTGCCTGAGGGGTGATCAGTGTGGTCACATACTCACCGTCACGGATGACTTCGATACGGTCGCTCAACCGGAAGATCTCCTCCAGGCGATGGGAGATATAGATGATGGAAACACCCTGCTCACGAAGCAGTTCCACAACCTTGAACATATTCTCAACTTCATTCGATGTCAGCGGAGCGCTGGGCTCATCCATGATGAGGACCTTTGCGTTCTGTTGGATCGCCTTCGCGATCTCGATCATCTGCTGATAGCCGACAGACAGATTCTTCACCAGTTCCCTGGGATTGATCTTGATCTGCAGCTGATCGAAAGCCCTGGCTGCTTCTTCTTCCATGGCTTTTCTGTCGATCATGATGCCGTTGCGGATCGGTCTTCCCAGAAACAGGTTCTCCGCCGCAGACAGTTCTCCGACATTGTTGAACTCCTGATAGATGATCGCTATGCCATTCTCCGCGGCCAGCTGCGGGGTCATACGGTCAAACTCTTTCCCGTTGACTTTGATCTTTCCGGATGTGGGAATAACTGCTCCCGAGCAGCATTTGATCAGGGTGGACTTGCCGGCCCCGTTCTCTCCTATCAGTCCGAGGACCTCTCCTTTACGCAGCTGCAGGGTTACATCCTTCAGGGCAACAACGCCGGGGTATTCTTTCCGGATATGTTCCAGTTCAAGGACATACTCTTCACTCATACGCTTTTTGCCTCCTGATTTTTGACAGCTGGTCCCCGCCCCTTATCGGGCGGGGACCATTTTATTGCATCTTCTGTTTCTGCGTCCGGCTGGTTCAGATTATTTCATTCCGGCGCTGATCTCTTCTACGTTGTCCAGGGTGATCGGAGCTACGCCGCGGAACACGTTCTGGCTCTCAAGAGCGTCACTGAGGATCAGAGCAAACATGGATGCGCAGGCATTCGCGGTATCTTCGTCAGAACCTTCGAAACCGATGATTCCCTTTGCCGGATATGCCGGGTCGCTCAGCTGCTCGAGCTGCTGCTTGGTAACGTCGGTAGTAATGACAGCCATATCTTCCGGAATATTTCCGCCGGTGGAGATATTGAGTGCTTCATCTGCACCGATCATTGCGCCGGCACCGATTCCCGTGACAACCTTGCAGTCCGGATGTGCGATCAGGATGGTCTCCATTGCAGTCTGTGCCGCATTGGCATCGATTGCAGCCTGGTTGGCAATTACTTCATACTTGCCGTCCGCAACATTTGCCATACCTTCCAGGATGCCGTCTTCGCGCTCTTTCAGGATCGTGGTCTGCGGATATCCGATAACCGTTACCTGTGCCTTGTTCTCCTCATCATAGTGCTCATTGATGAACTCACCGGTCAGCTCGCCGATCGCAATGCCAAGGTCGGTGTTATTCAGGATCCAGTTTCCGTCGGTGTTGGTCATGGGGTCATCCCAGCACATGACCTTGATGCCTGCATCCTGTGCTTCCTTTGCTACATCCTCTACTGCCTCTGCATCCGAAGGATGGATCATGATCAGGTCACAGCCTGAGGAAATGAAATTCTCAACCTGTCCGATCTGGGTAGCGGAGCTGTCGTCACAAGCTACGATCGTGGTGTTGGCGCCGAGGCTGTCCAGCTTCTCCTGAAGAGCTGTCATAACGCCTGCCCAGTACGCATTTTCAAGGGACTGAATCGTGATACCGATCTTCTTGCCTTCCAGTACGCCCAGGTCTGCCTGCTCGTAGAACTCAGGACTAGCCTGCACGCCGTCGGTGCTGTCTGTGTCTGCCATGGCGGTTCCTGCGAACATGCTCAGTGCCATAATTGCGGTGCATACCATTGCCATAAGACGTTTCTTCATTTTTGTTTCTCCTTTCAATATGGAAACATGTGATAATTGATATCTAGACGCATTGTTCATGCGCTGTATCCTTGCAGCAAACTGTTGATCAGAAGCAGGTGAAGGCTCCGTCGATGATGAAGTCAGAACCTGTGGTAAAGCTGCTGGTGTCGCCTGCCAGATATACGCAGATCGACTCAAGTTCTTCCGGTTTGCCAAGTCTTCCCATCGGTGCCATGGCGTTCCACTTCTCGATCAGCGGGATCAGAGTCTTGGACTGAAGAACCAGATCTGTACCGATGTATCCCGGGCTGATGGAATTCACTCTGACGCCTCTCTTCGCCCATTCGATTGCCAGTGACTTGGTCAGCTGGATGACAGCTGCCTTGGATGCGTTGTACGCACACTGCGGCTGCGGGACATTGACAATGTGAGCTGACATGGATGCCGTATTGATGATGGATCCGCCGCCATTCTCAAGCATGTACTTACCGGCCGCGATATCGGTGAGGAAGATACCGTTGAGGTTGATGTTGATGACCTTCAGCCACTGCTCATAGGTCATCTCCTCTGCCGGTGCGTTGATGCAGATCCCTGCGTTGTTGTGGCAGAAGTCCAGGCCGCCGAGTTCGGCAACAACCTTTGCTACCATGGCATCTACATCTTCCTTGCTAGTGCAGTCACACTTGATGGCGATTACTTTTCTTCCGGTTGCTTCCGCCAGCTCGGCAGCGGTTTTCTGCGCTTCTTCAAAGTCCAGATCAACGATCGCAACATCTGCGCCTGCCTGCGCGAATCCGGTTGCTGTGCATTTGCCGATCCCACGCGCGCCTCCAGTTACAAAGCCTTTCTTTCCGCCTTTGTTTTTTGTTTTGTTATTTTGTAAAATCATTTATCAAATTGTGTTGTGTTAATAGTAGCTGTGAAACGCCCGCGCGTCAATTGGGAATAAATACCAAATTACGGCCAGCAAAAATGTGCAGTATCTCCAAAACTTAGACCATTTCAATAAATCATTTTGCAAAATGCAATTTTTTGTTTATGATGTGAACAGTGAAACTCTGAGATTTTTTTGAAATGAGGTGGAACATCATGCGAAAGACCATCACGCCAGGGCAGATCAGCCAGAATAATCTGAATCTGATCTACCAGTATATCTATCAGAATGATTCCGTCTCCCAGCAGGACATCTCCTATGCCCAGGCGGTGCTCGGCGCCGAGATCGAGGTGCCCACGCTCGACGGAAACGTCAAGCTCACGATCCCCGAGGGCACTCAGCCCGGCACGACCTTCCGCATGCGCGGCAAGGGCATCCCCTATCTACGCGGCTCGGGGCGCGGCGATCAGTTCGTCACCGTGAACATCAAGGTGCCCAAAGGGCTGACCGGCTCGCAGAAGGAGCTGCTGCGCCAGTTCGCCGCCTCGATGGGCGAATATGACGGGGGCTCCTTCGGGCTCGGCGGCATTTTCGGGAAAAAGAAAAAATAAACGCGGCTCCGGGGCTGTTCAAGCAGCCCCGGAGCTTTTATTCACAAAAAAGACTGGATTCCCCGCGCAGTTGCGGTATAATGAAAGCATCTCAACAGAAAAGG
>OMSN01000222.1 GCA_900313765.1 uncultured Eubacteriales bacterium | reverse complement strand
TCTCTGTGATCGTCCCGTGCCACAGCCTGCCCGATTCCACTCTGGAATAGACGAGCATGGCAAGTCCCTTGCTGATCTGAAGCCTGTTCTGTTCATTTACGGATGCCTTGACCCGGTATGTACCGGTCTTGAGCAGTGTGATGTAGGCATTGCTCTCGCCAGTCATCGCGTCGGATTCCGTAGAATCATTGATCGACTTGACAATTCCTTCCATGTCACTGTATACAGTGGCATTCTTGATCTGATCCTCAAGAGCCTCCACTTTCTTCTTCTGCTGCTTGAGAGCCAGTTCTTCCTGCTTGATCGCGTTCTCCTCGACCAGTACTTCCAGCTGCTTCTCCGGAGTGTTGGCCTGTGCCTTCTTCTTCTCCAGTTCAGGCTTCTTGGCTTCGGAAGTCTTCACCTGGTTTTCCATTCTCTCCAGGTTGATCTTCTCCTGCTCCAGCGAATTCTGCGTGCTGACGACATCATAGGTGAACAGCTTATCGCCCTCTTTCACCAGATCGCCTTCTTCGACGTAGCACTTCTTCACGCTTCGGTCGCTCTCCAGCTTGTATTCCCTGGTCTGCTGAGGCTCTATAACGCCACCGAACCGTTCGACCTGTCCGGTACCGCTTCCCAGTTCAGCGATCATGCTGACCGGATCCACATACACCGCGTTCTCCGCCTTCGAGGATACCCTGCCGCCCTCCGCAGAATTAGGAGGGGTATAGCCGGGAATCACCTTCTCCAGCACACCGGGGAACCATTTGTCGATAAAGCCCGCCTGCATGCAGAAGTAGAAACCGCCTGCAAGGACCGCCAGGACCAGAATAAATGTAATAGCCTTCTTCATAGATATAAAGAAACTCCCTTGTTGTTATAATCCCTTAATACTACCATATTGTGTCAATTCCGTGAACCGGACATCGTCTGATTCAGATCGATGCGCATCGATATTGACATCCCATGGTACGTTGTCTACAATAGATGGCAAGCCAGAAAGGACCGGTACAATCACAATGTTGAATAACCATTCATCTGAACATATGCGATCTGAACGACTGCGTTCCGTGCGGTTCCTGTTCGCTGTGATCATCGCTGTATTCCTGCTTGCCGCAGCCTGCATGATCCTGTTCTTCATCCGCAGGGATACACCTGGGAAGGCAGTCCGCAGCACACTGAATCAGATCTCTTCCATGGAGGATCCTGCCATCAGCCAGATCGTACTTTCCGAAAGCAGGCCAGAGATCAGCGAGACAGCCCTTGCGGGACTTCACCGTTTTTTTGACCGTTTCTCCTATAAGATCCTCTCTGTCAGCCAGGATGGAGGCAGCGCTTCGGCACAGGTTCGTGTCACCACTCCCGATGCATATTCCCTTGCCTCCGACATCCGTCTGTCGCTTCTGCAGGGTTCCGATTCCGGGGAAGATGTTTCGGAAGAACAGATCTATGCACTCCTGGAGCATCTCCTGTCTGAAAATGAATATCCCTCTGCCGAGACAACTGGGACCATCGATCTCATCCGTCAGAAAGAGGGCTGGACTGTTGTCCACAGTGAGGATCTGTCCTCTCTTCTTCTGGGCAACCTTCCCCAGGCGCTTGCAGATCCCTGGCTGCTCTCACCGCAGCAGGTCTTAACTGTGTATCTGGATCGCGTGGACTCCATGTCTGCAGATGAATGGGCGCAGTTCTTCTCCGTCCACGATCTGTTCGCAACTTACTCGACAGATGCGGCAAAGATCGATTCAGAATTCCTCACACGCGCCGCAGACTCTTATTCCTACTCCGCAGTCGAAGCGAATATTGCAGGAAATCAGGCAACGGTCAGTGTCGTCATAACCGCGGTCGATACATCTGCGATCCTGATGCGCTACAGGGAAAAACTCTCACAGTACGCTGATACGCTGGATGCCATCCGGGCTGACACAACTGCTGTCAGTGAAAAGAGTGCACAGCTTCTGCTCGAATCGATCTGCGAAAATGAATCCACAACCGACCTGCCTGTCACTGTCCCCATGGAAAACAACGGAAACGGATGGATCATAACCGACACTTCTTCTCTCACCGATGCGCTGTTCGGAGGGATGTCCGAAGCTGCAAGTCAGTTCAGCAGCAGCCCGGATGAATGAAGCATGCACATTGTCAGTATACCGTGAAAAGCCTCCGGCATCGATCATGATTGCCGGAGGTTTTTATTAAGATTTATTAAATTCTGTCCGTTCATTCTTCCTCGGAACGGATGTCGATTCCCAGCTCATCCAGCTGTTTCCGGGTTACTTCACCCGGAGCCTGTGTCATCATATCGGAGGAATCCTTCACCTTCGGGAACGCGATCACGTCGCGGATCGAATCCAGTCCGAGCATCAGCATGACCACTCTGTCAAGTCCGTATGCAAGTCCTGCGTGCGGCGGGACTCCATAACGGAATGCATTCAGAAGGAAGCTGAACTGTTCATTGGCCTGTTCCTTCGTGAACCCAAGGCATTCGAACATCTTCTCCTGGATATCGGACTGATGGATACGCACGGAGCCACCTCCGATCTCGCAGCCATTGAGGACAATGTCATATGCCTTGGCACGGACTTTGGACAGGTCTGCGTCCGGAGACAGATACTCGAGGTCCTCCTCCATCGGCATGGTGAACGGATGATGCATTGCCTGGAAGCGCTGCTCTTCCTCACTCCATTCAAACTGCGGGAATTCCACGATCCACAGGAATTCAAACTTCTCAGGATCGATCAGACCGAGCTTCCTGGCAAGGTCACATCTCAGAGCGCCCATCGTCTCGCAGACCAGTTTGAACCGGTCTGCACCAAACAGGAGCAGGTCCCCCTTCTCCGCGCCCATTGCCGCGACGAGTGCGTTGACCTCATCCTCGGTGACAAACTTCTGGAAAGAGCATTTTGTGCCGTCTTCTTTGACCTGGATATATGCAAGGCCTTTCATGCCGTAGCCCTTGACAAAATCTGTCAGTGCATCGATCTTCTTGCGGGGCATGTTGGCCTGTCCCTTGACGTTGATGCCGCGCACGGAGCCGCCGTCCTTCACGCAGTTTGCAAATACGCCGAATCCGCAGTCCTTCACGATATCGGATACGTCCACCAGCTCCATTCCGAAGCGCAGGTCCGGTT
>OMSN01000108.1 GCA_900313765.1 uncultured Eubacteriales bacterium | reverse complement strand
AATCAGTGGATATGCCTTTCGGCACCATGTCCGGCGCAGGCGTGATCTTCGGCGTGACCGGCGGCGTAACCGAAGCTGTGCTCCGTAAGATCGCATCCGACAACACAAGAGGGACACTGCAGGCAATCAGTTTCCTCGGAGTCAGAGGCCTCAAAGATGTGAAGGAAGCAACCGTAAACTACGGCGGCAACGACTATCACATCGCTGTTGTCAGCGGCCTTGCCAACGCAGACCGCCTGATGGAACAGATCAAGTCCGGTGAGAAACACTACGACCTGGTGGAAGTCATGGCCTGCCCGGGCGGATGCATCAGCGGCGCAGGACAGCCGTACATCTCACATCGTCACAGAGAGAAGAGAGGCGAAGGCCTGTATCGCACAGACCGCATCAGCACCATCAAGCGCTCCCAGGACAATCCGCTTATGGACGAACTGTACGCAACTGTCCTCAAGGGCAAGGAACACGAGCTGCTGCATGTAAGCTATATCAAATAATATAGTTTTACCTATAAGCACGAATGAGGATCCGGTCCTTTGATCAGGCGATCAGAGACCGGGTCTTTTCAGTAAAACAGCCGGGATACGGATGGAGGAGAAGCGATGGAGCAGACAACAGGAAGAAGTGAAAGAGCGGAGGAACTCTACGGATATCTTGGGATCCTGCGCGATGAACTGAGGAAGCTTTCCATGGAGGTGGAGAAGGACGCATCCTATGATGCATCCGGCAAAATAAAGGTCCGGAGCACCACACTCCGATTGCTTGCGATCCTTGCGGTCGACGGCGCGGCAGGACGATCCGTGAAGAGGAGACTGGAGGAAGTGCCCACGAAGGATGTCCACTATGCCCGCAACAAAAACATGGATCCGGCTTTTATGCCGAAAAGTCCGCAGCAGGCGCTGGAATGGGGATGGAGCGACAAGGTAGGCGCAGACTGCCACCAGTTCACTTCCCCGGACAAGTCTCATACCAAGTACGTATCCCCTGACGGGAAGGATGAAGTGATCTTTGACGCTCAGGGAAATACCGTAACTGCGCCTGAAGACTATGGGACTTACAACTTCGCCAATCCCAGAAAGGATCCGGTGGGTCATTTCTACAAGGACGTACTTCCATGGCTGGTCTGGGGAAATGATGAGAGAGACACTACGAACATGGAACAGAGAGTGAGGTCGTTTGTGATCGACGGCAGTGCAACAGCAGTCGCCGGAAAGATCGCAGAAACTGATAGCGCAGTAGCAAAGGCTGCAGATGCATACAGAAACAAACTTATGGATAGACCAGAAACCGCAGATGAATTATAATTACAAAAATAGAGCCCAGAACTGCAGTATGCGCACCGGCTATAGATACAGGAGGCTTTTGGTTTGAGGAAGATAAGGAATCTGGTGATCGGCGGGATCGAAAACAAAGTGTTGAATCTGATCCTTGTGACCGTGATCATTCTTGCGGCTGCTTTTTTTTCAGTCACTGCGTATAACAGCAGTATGCTGGCAAAGCTGACAGAACAGACGAATCAGAAACAGCTGGATGCCATTACCTCGTCTACGGCAGAGATGATCGATCAGGTAGTGGACGGTACGATGGCGCGGACAACTCAGCTTGGTGCGCTGATCACAGATGAACTGTTTGACGGCCTCGGTGTCCGGGTGAATATGCTGGGGGAATACGCGGGAAAACTGTTCTCGGGTGATGTGGATGTGAGACCGGTCCCCTACAAAGCTCCGGACCCGGAGAAAGAGGGAGAGGTCAGGGCCCAGCTGATCCTGGCGGACGGTGTGAAACTGACTCCGCACCTGAAACAGCGGCTGGGGATCGCGGCCAATATGTCGGATATGATGATCTCTCTGTTTGGCGCATCCGAAGTAACCAATTCCTGTTTTATCGCGCTTCCGGAAGGCGTTTTCCTTGTTGCGGATGATCGCCCGCAGTCCAAGTATGATGAGTCCGGGGAAATGATCAGTTATGATCCGCGTACACGTCCCTGGTACCAGCAGGCGGTGGAAGCGGGAGAACTGATCTTTACAGATACGGAGATCGATGCATTTACCGGCGATATCGGAATTGTATGCGCAATGCCGGTTTATCGCGATGGCAAACTCGTAGCTGTTGTAGGGTCGGATCTGTTTCTGACCTCCATGCAGGCTGCCATACAGGCATCGGATTCAGAGGGCGGATTCCAGTTTGTCGTGAACCAGAACGGGCATGTGGTATTCTCTCCGAAGACAGAGGGGATCCTGCAGGTTGAGGAGTCGACAGAAGCTCTTGACCTTCGGCAGAGCGGCAATGAAGATCTGTCGGCACTGGTATCGGATGCACTGAAGGCAGAAACACAGGTGCGGCATATTGATCTGGATGATGGCAGTTACTACATGGTTGGCTCGCCCATGGGAACTGTGGGATGGGCGCTGATCTCAGCATACAGTGAACAGGTTGCTGCCCAGCCGATCACGGAGATGCAGGAGAGTTATGAACAGATCCAGCAGGAAGCAGTCACTACATACCGCAGCAATATAAACCGCTCACGGAACAGGACTCTGCTGATACTTCTTCTGATCCTGCTTGTTTTGCTTGCAAATGCGCTTATTCTGGGAAAGAAGATCGTGAAACCGCTCAATTCGATTACGCAGCGGATCTTTGAACTGAATGAATCCAACCTGGAATTCAAGATGGAAGACACATTCCGAACCGGAGATGAGATCCAGACTCTGGCAGAGTCATTTGCAGATCTCTCCCACAAGACGGTTGTCTACATGGACCAGGTACGTAATGTTACAGCGGAGAAGGAGAGAATCGGAACAGAACTTCGCATGGCAAACCAGATTCAGGAGTCAGTGCTTCCGAATATCTTCCCGGCCTTCCCGGACAGGGAAGAATTCGATATCTACGCGACAATGGACCCTGCCAAGGAGGTTGGCGGCGATTTCTACGATTTCTTCCTCATCGACAAGGATCATCTCGGAATTGTAATCGCGGATGTAAGCGGCAAGGGCGTTCCGGCTGCACTGTTCATGATGGCTTCCAAGATCATACTGCAGAGCTGCGCGATGCTCGGAAGATCTCCTGCTGAGATTCTGACCCGGACAAATGAAGCGATCTGCTCCAACAATCGTATGGAGATGTTTGTAACCGTCTGGTTTGGGATCCTGGATCTGAACACAGGTCTGATCACCGGAGCCAATGCCGGACATGAATATCCGGCGGTGAAAAGAGGCGAAGGGTATGAACTGTTCAAGACAAAGCATGGCATGGTGATCGGAGCCATGGAGAACGTTACATACAGCGAGTATCGCCTGCAGCTGCAGCCCGGAGACAGGTTATTCCTGTATACGGACGGACTGCCGGAAGCGACCGATGCGTCTGAGGAGATGTTCGGTGTGAATCGCGTGCTCGATGTGCTGAACGAGAATACACAATGCAGTGTGACGGATACGCTGGTGCGCATGACCGAGGCTGTCAGCGAGTTCGTGGATGGCGCAGAGCAGTTTGATGATCTGACGATGCTGTGTCTGGAGTATAAGGGAAGAAAGGTTAAGAAGGAAGATTCGGAAACCGGGTGAACACTATGATACACAGGATAAAGACGAATATGATGTATTCCTTCTGGGGGATTCTTGCAGGCGGCGCATTAACCTTTGCAATCCTGCAGGCGCTGTCACTGATTGTGACAAAAGCGCTCCTCATACCGGAAGTAATACTCTGGACTTATATCCAGTTCGCGTTTCTTCTGACGGTAATACTGTGTGTATGCAGTGTCTCACTGATTCGTCATGAGGGATTCAGAATCCGGAATCTGTTCGGCCCCCTGTCGGGGCTTGCGTGGGCTGCAGGGAATCAGATCAGCCTGTTCCTGACCTGGCATATTAAGCAGCCGGCATGGATCAGCAGCTTTTTTGTACTGTATACCTGTTTTATGAACTTCATGGTATCCGGAATCCTTCTGATGGCGTTTCTGGCAGCAAGGAATAAACCGACCTATGATAAAGACTTTGTCATCATACCTGGCTGTTCCATCAGCAAACAGGGCGGCCTGCTTCCACTTCTCAAAGGAAGAACAAACCGCGCCATCCGGTTTGCCTGGGATCAGGAGCTTGCGACAGGTAAGCCTGCCCATTATATTCCTACAGGGGGACAGGGACCGGACGAGATCATGAGCGAAGGTTCTGCCATGGAGTTCTATCTGCTCTCACATGGGGCGGAGCAGTATGAAGTCTTTCCGGAAAAGGAGTCGGTCAATACCTATGAGAATATGCTTTTCTCGAAGAAGATCATTGACTCCAAGCTTCCGAATGCAAAGTCCTGTTATGTAACGACCAATTATCATGTACTCAGAAGCGGCATGCTTGCCCGGAGAGTCGGATTGGATGCAGAAGGACTGGCGAGCACTACCAAATGGTATTTCTGGCCGAATGGTCTTGCGAGAGAACTGCTGGGAATCCTGTCGATGTATAAGCTTCCGCAGCTGATAGCACTAGTGCTCTGTTTTGCTGCTGCATGGATGAACCTTGTATAGAAAACTGAATAGAAAATGAAACAGATCAGCCTGCAGAAATTGCTCTGCAGGCTGATCTGTGCTAATATTTAATTTGTTTAATCAACATCGCAGCTTCTTCTTTTTGCAGACGGGAGGATCGACAGAATGGGTAGAAGAAAAGTATCAAATCAGGTGCTGAGAACACTATTTCTTGTACTTTTATTTATGACTGGCATTGCCCTTCATTCATGGGCGGCTGTTCGTCCGGCGGATGTTCCGACACCGGCAAGCGGCAATATCTTTATCAATGTGGAAGGCAGTTTTTCTTCCGAGACGAAGGATACGATCCTTGCCCGGGTGAATGAGATCCGGCAGGAAGCATATGATGAGGGGTATGTGACCCAGTACGTTCCCCTTACATGGTCTGCAAGCCTGGAGGCGGTTGCACAGCTGCGCGCGGTTGAGGCAGATCTACTGTGGGATCATTCCAGACCCTCCGGAAAATCCTGGTCTGTCATCTCTTACGGAAATCACACTTCCAATGCGGAGAATCTTGCCTGGAATGATTCAGGGATGATGCAGGGCATTGCGCAGTGGTATGGTGAAAAAGCGGATTATGATACCTATTTTCATGGTGGGACACCAGCTGGGCAGATCGGACATTATAGAAATCTGATCAATCCCGACATGAAAAGCATTGGCATTGCCTGCTTCAGGGCGGGCAGCGGAGCTTTCTGCATTACCAGCGAGTCCGGCAGATTCACAGACACGGATCAAAACAAGTCAAGCCTGACAGGTGCCGTGACGCAGTTGATGGAGACAAGAACAGGCTATCTGAGCAACCCGACTCTGATTGGTGAGAATGGTCTGAAGACAGGCGATACTTCCACTCTGACATTTAAGATAACTGCAACGTATCCCAGCGATATCCATACTTCTACCGGGGAATATAACATCACAGAGAACATATCATGGACATCTTCTAATCCTTCTGTCGCCACGGTATCTTCAGATGGTACTGTTACGGCGGTAGGTCCGGGTGATGCCGTGATTACAGCTTCAGTTGGAACGCTATCATGCAGTATCGATATTGGAGTTGATAAAGATGACCTGCAGTATGCAAAGATTTTATTTGAGCAGGATTTCTATGAATACTGCGCAGCAGAGATTAAACCCGCAGTGACGGTTACGCTTCTGGGCGAAACACTTACAGAAGGTGTGGATTATTCTGTATCTTACAGCGACAATGTGAATGCCGGTCAGGGAACGGTGATCATTACAGGACTGGGTGATCATGCAGGTCAGAGTACAACCGCTGTTTTCACCATCACATAGTTGGATCCGGATTCTTTTAGACTAGCAGGTTCCAGCTATAAATAACTAGCAGGTTCCAGCTATAAATATACTGGAAATCCAATCACACCAACGATCCAGGTCCATGGCAGCAATGGGTGGATTACTCCTCCTTTATCAGATTTTGACATAACATATGACCCGAATCCAGTTGATGCAGGCTCCATTTCAATGGATGTAAGCGGTAATGGAAGGAATATTCGAAAATACTACTTCTATACTTTCTACCCAAGGATCACACCGGCGAGTATCTATTCAGATGTTGCGATTGCTGCGATTGCGGATCAGCCCTATACAGGAGCTGAGGTCACACCGGAACTGTCCCTCACCTACAATGGTATGACACTGCAGGAAGGGACAGATTATACAGTGGTATTCAGCAATAATACTGCTGTCGGAACTGCTTCCGTTAAGATCACCGGAAAGGGGAACTATTCCGGTTCGAAGACCGTGACGTTTGCCATTACACCTCCGCCTCTGCTGGAAGACGATGTAACACTGGCAGGAAATGGGACCTTTGAATACACAGGTTCTTCTATACAGCCGGGTGTCAGAGTCACGCATGACGGGACCGAACTGACAGAAGGCACCGACTATACAGTCACATACGGAGAGAATACTGCAGTTGGCACCGGTACAGTCACTGTGGCCGGGAACGGCAGTTATGGCGGTACGGTCACGAAGTCCTTCACGATCATTCCTGCAACCATAACGGAGGACATGGTATCACTGGGAGAGAGCCCGTCCTATACAGGATTCGGAGTGCAGGTCCCTGTAAAGGTGACCTGGAACGAGCAGCTCCTGACTGAGAATACGGATTATACCTGTGCATACAGCAACAACGTGAATGTTGGCGAGAACACAGCGTCAGTTACGATTACCGGAACAGGAAACTTTGCCGGAAATGTCACGAAGACGTT
>OMSN01000266.1 GCA_900313765.1 uncultured Eubacteriales bacterium | reverse complement strand
ACAGAGATTAACAGTGGTATACCGACATTCTGTGCTGCGGCAGCAAAGCTGGACATACCCCTGGTTGAATGGGAACAACAGATGCATATCATCCCTGCAGCACATCAGAAAGACCTGGAAAATGAATACCCCGGAACCACTGTTTACATGAAGACCGGTAAGCGGCTGAAAGATCTGAAGGAGCACCTGCCCCGGACACCGCATGAAGTGTATTTAGTTGAGAACTGCGGTATGGAGGGTGAGAAAGTGTCTGTGGGAACTGAAGGGATACCGGATCAGTCAGGATATTACACTACAGTGATCATTAAGGAAAAAAGCAGCATCTGCCAGGATAAGGAGAAATAAGTTTATGCGTATTCCGGAAATCTGTGCAAAATGCCTCTATGACAGGCAGGCTGAGAGATCAGATAATGCAGAATATCTCTCTGAGATAAAGGAACTGATCGATAACCGGAGTGAGGATGATACCACTGCGTACATGGTATACCTTTTCAAACAGGTACATGAGAAATACTACGGCGCAGGCCTGGACTATACAGACATAAAGAAGCAATACAATGATCTTCTGCTCGGTATGGAAGAGAGCCTTCGAAATGAGACAGAGGATGCTCCGGATCCTCTGGAAAGATCAATTGCCATGGCAAGGATCGGCAATTATATAGACTTTGGAGCAATGAATCACGTGGATCAGGCGGAGTTTCTGGAACTGTTCCACGACGATCCTGGCGATGAGCGGGTTCTCATCTACAAACGCTTTGCGCGCAACCATACCATTGACTCCGAGAAGGCCGCAGTCTTCTCCGGTGGCGAGGATCTTTGCCGTTCCCTTATCTTCCAGACGGGTGACTGTCGGCTCCCAGATCGCGGCAGCATCGACTTCTTTATTGACAAGGACTGTCTCCACATCACCTGCAGAGATGTTGACCAGCTCGATATCATCCATGGTCAGGTCTGCGCTTTTCAGAAGCTTGTCAACCAGATTGTGGGCTGTTGATCCTATGACGGTAGCTACTTTCTTACCCTTCAGGTCGGCAACGGACGTGATATCCGAATCCGGAGAGACCAGAAGATTGTAGGAAAGCGGAGCGTCACAGGTAAGAGCGATCATCTGGTTTTCCTGGCCCGCTGCAACAGCAGAGACGATCGGAACGTCACCGACGACACCGATGTCAGATGAGCCTGATGCAAGGGATTCGTTCATCGGCGGGCCGGACTCGAATTCATTCCAGACGACTTCGACTCCGTATTCGGAGAGCGCCTCTTCGATCCATCCCATCTCTTTGGCATAATAGAGCGGAACGAATGCAGCAGAGGGCTGGATCGCGATATTGACAACCTCGGCACTGTAGGCGTCTGCGGTCTGCTCAGCAGATGCTGCGCCTGCCATGGAACCTGCGATGGACAATGCAAGCAGAATAGATACTGATTTCCTGTTCATAAATCATACCTCCTCAATGGAATCTGGGTGTTACATCTTTTCACGGCAGCTGTTCTATTCAAAGAATTCGCCGTAAATATCTCTTTTTATACTGGTGAATTCATCACTGTTGCGGTCTCTGGGTTCCGGGAGCGTAACGCGGACGATCCGCTTGATTTTTCCTGGCCTGGAGGAGAGAATGATGATCGTGTCTGCCAGAAAAACCGCCTCTTCAATGTCATGGGTCACAACGATCGTTGTGACGCCGGATCGCTTCTGGATCTTCTTGAGTTCTTCCTGCATGGAGATCTTGGTGAAAGCATCCAGCGCACCGAAAGGTTCATCCAGCAGGATCGTCTCCGGCTGATTGACGAGCGCCCTTGCAATCCCGGCCCTCTGGGCCATGCCGCCGGACAGATTGCCCGGATAAGTCTTCTCAAAACCGGTCAGATCCACGAGGTCTATGTATTTCTGAACCAGCCTTGCCTTTTCTTTCTTATCGACACCGTTGAGAGCAAATGCCACATTCTGCTCCACGGTAAGCCAGGGGAACAGGCGATGTTCCTGAAATACGATCCCCCGCGTCTTTTCCGGCTTCAGGACAGGCTTTCCGCCGACCGTTATGCTGCCTTCATGCTCTGTGTCTAGCCCGGCGATCGCACGAAGAAGTGTGCTTTTGCCGCAGCCGCTGGCACCCAGCAGGCAGGTCAGCTCGCCCTTTGCCATGGAGAAACTGATATCATCCAGAACTTTCAGCGGTGCATCCTGCTCTTCAAATGTCCGGCTTACGTGTTCAACTTTGATAAAATCATCTATGCCCATCTTATTACTGCCTTTTCTACAACTTTCAGCAGGGAGTCCATCACCTTTCCCAGAACACCGATCGTCAGCATGCCGACGATCACAACGTCCGTCTGTCCAAACTGGCGGGCGTTCATGATCATATAGCCCAGACCGGTAGTGGAAGAGACAAGTTCCGCAGCTACTACGCACATCCAGCAGGAACTCAGCCCGACTCGAAGACCGGTGAAAATGTTCGGGGCGGAATGCGGGATTACAAGAAGGAATATGTGCTTCAGGAAGGGTGTTTCCATCGCCTGAGAGACTTCAATCAGCTTCCGGTCCGTCTGGCGGATTCCATCCACAACATTGATGAGAATGGTGAAGAAGCCGCCGAGGAAGATCAGGAAAACCTTGCCTTCTTCCCCGATGCCGAACCACAGGATCACCAGAGGGATCCAGGCGATCGGCGGGATGGGTTTGATGATCTGGATCAGGAGATAGAGATCA
>OMSN01000275.1 GCA_900313765.1 uncultured Eubacteriales bacterium | reverse complement strand
TTCGAGACTCCACAAACCCGTCCAAGGATGAAAAATGCACTCAAGAGGGTCCTCTATGAGATGCTCCGAGAGTACTGCGGAAGGGATCTTCCCTGGGGCAATCTGACCGGGATCAGACCGGTAAAGCTTGTGATGGATTTCCTCCGGACACCGGGCGGGGATGCGGAAACGAAAGAGGCGGATGCCCGCCGGATGATGAAGGAGGCGTATTTCGTCAGCGACAGAAAAGCAGATCTGGCGGTAAAGATCGCGCACAGAGAATCTGCAATCCTGAAGAGGATCCGGCCGCAGGAGGGCTTCAGCCTGTATGTCGGGATCCCATTCTGCCCGAGCATCTGCCTGTACTGTTCATTTTCCTCCAGTCCGCTGAAACTGTGGGAGAAACAGGTGGATGCATATCTGGACGCGCTGGAGAAGGAGATCCGCACATCCGGCAGCTGTTTTCCGGGAAAGAAGCTGCAGACCATCTACGTTGGCGGAGGAACGCCGACGACGCTTGAGCCATATCAGATGGACCGCCTCCTGCGGGTGATCGAGGAGACCTTCGACATGTCAGGTGTGCTGGAATTCACGGTGGAGGCAGGAAGGCCGGACAGCATCACGCCCCGGAAACTGCAGGTGCTGAAGGATCACAAGGTGAGCCGCATCTCCATCAATCCGCAGACTATGAACCAGGAGACACTGGATCTGATCGGGCGAAGACATACGGTGGAACAGACGAAGGAAGCATTTCATCTGGCAAGGTCCATGGGGTTTGACAACATCAATATGGACCTGATCGTCGGGCTCCCGGGAGAAGGTATCGCGCAGGTGGAGCATACCATGGAAGAGATCGAAGCGCTGGATCCGGACGATATCACCGTCCATGCGCTTGCGCTCAAGCGGGCTGCCCGACTCGCCCTCCATATGGACGAATATGAGAAGATCTCTTTCCGTGTGTCAGACGAGATCATGCAGCGCTGTGAACAGGGCTGCAGCGCTCTTGGGATGACGCCGTATTACCTCTACAGACAGAAGAACATGGCGGGCAATTTTGAGAACGTAGGGTATGCAAAACCCGGCAAGGCAGGGCTCTATAATATCTTGATAATGGAAGAAGTGCAGTGTATACTAGCGTGTGGTGCCTCCGGATCGACCAAGATCGTGTACGAAGACGGACGCATCGAGCGTATCGAAAATGTCAAGGATATACGCAGTTATCTGAACCGGATCGATGAGATGATATCGAGAAAGGATGTGCTCCGCGGCTGATGCATGACGGAAGGATCAGGAAGCAGCCGGAAGCAGTATATAGAGGAGGAGACAGTCAATGGCAGAATCAATGATGGGACTGAAGCGCACCTGCAGATGTGCGGAAGTCACAGAGGATATGATAGGAAGCACAGTCACACTGATGGGCTGGACACAGAAGAGAAGGAACCTTGGTTCCCTGATCTTTGTGGATCTGAGAGACCGTTCCGGTCTGATGCAGATTCTCTTCGATGAGACATCTGTGGGCAGCGACGGTTTTGCGAAGGCAGGAACCATCCGCAATGAGTTTGTCCTGGCTGTGACCGGTATCGTTCAGAAGAGAGGCGGTGCGATCAACGAGAAGCTGAAGACCGGCACCATGGAGATCATGGCAACGCAGCTTCGCATTCTGTCCGAGTCCGAGACTCCTCCGTTCCCCATCGAGGAGAACAGCCAGACGAAAGAGGAGATTCGTCTGAAGAACCGCACGCTGGACCTGCGCAGACCGGATCTGCAGCGCAACATGATGGTCAAGAGCAAAGTATCCCAGCTGGCGCGCGATTTCATGGCAAGAGAGGGATTCCTGGAGATCGAGACCCCGATGCTTGGAAAGAGCACACCGGAAGGCGCCCGCGACTATCTTGTCCCGAGCCGGATATATCCGGGCAGGTTCTTTGCGCTTCCCCAGTCACCGCAGCTGTACAAGCAGCTTCTGATGGTGGCGGGATACGACCGCTATTTCCAGCTTGCCAGATGCTTCCGTGATGAGGACCTTCGGGCAGACCGTCAGCCGGAGTTCACACAGATGGACATGGAACTGTCATTTGTAGACATTGACGATGTCCTGGATGTAAATGAACGGCTTCTGCAGTATCTCTGGAAAGAGGTGCTGGGCGTTGATATCAAGGTTCCCTTCCGCCGTATGAAATGGATCGAAGCGATGAACCGTTTCGGTTCGGACAAACCGGACCTGCGCTTCGGAATGGAGCTGGTGGACGTATCCGATATCGTGAAGGACTGCGGATTCGGCGTATTTGCAAACTGCGTGAAGGACGGCGGTTCCGTGCGCGGTATCAATGTCAAGGGACAGGCCGACATGCCCCGCAAGAAGATCGATGCACTGACAGATTTTGTCAAGGGCTACGGCATGAAAGGCCTTGCATACATCCAGGTCAAAGAAGACGGCACAAAATGCTCCTTCCAGAAGTTTGTCACCGAGGATGAGGTCAACGCACTCGTCACGGCAATGGGCGCGGAGAAGGGGGACCTGCTCCTGTTTG
>OMSN01000107.1 GCA_900313765.1 uncultured Eubacteriales bacterium | reverse complement strand
ACATCCGAGTCTGACCTGTGAGCGACAGGCACATAGCGTGTGCAGATCCGCTGTCCTGCAGGATCGCTGTCCATGCCTTCCTCCACTTTCTTCACAGTGACCGTATTGGTCTTCTCATCCTTGAACAGGACCCCGTCAATCACTGCCTCCCGGTCGATCCTTCCGATGACCAGAGTGAGATAGAACTTGTGCACGGTCCGGTCACGGAACATGGCGGACAGCTCCCTGAGGCCTGCTGATGATTTCCCCACAGCAACGATCCCGCTGGTATTGCGGTCCAGCCGGTTGCACACAGAGGGCTTCACCACCGCGAGACTCTCTGGTGTGACGGCACCTGTATGAAGCAGATAGCCGATCGCATATTCATTTAAGGATACGTCAGTAGGTTCCGCTTTCTGACTCAGCATCCCGGCAGGTTTGTTGATCAGCAGTATGTGATCGTCCTCATAGACAATATCCAGATTCGTCTCCGGATACCGGACTTCTTCTTTCTGGCCGGTGAACTTTCTGAGCGTTTCGTCTGCAAAAAACAAACGGATCGTATCCCCCTGCACCAGTTTTTCCGTTCCGTCTGCTTTCCTGCCGTTCAGGGTAATATTCTTCTTCCGGAGCATCTTATAGAGGAAACCGGAAGAAGCATTCGACAGATACCTCTGCAGAAGGCGGTCCAGCCTCTGCCCCTCTTCCTGGGAAGTTATGATGATCTCTTTCAATCCAATCGCCTCGTACTGTACCTGTGTCAGATGGATATGCTCTTGATGATGCGAAGGACTGCTTCGTCCCTGGTCTCTCCTTCATGCTGTTCATCCGGAACATAGCGCAGGCCTTCCCGGTAGCGTTCCGGATCCGAGGCCAGCTGCGTGATCCTTTCCTGATACTGATCGAACCTTCGGAAGATCTTCAGCGCCGGATTGCCCAGCCCGTTTCCATGGATGATCTTGCGCATATGGGTCTCCATGAATTCAAATCTTCCCTTTTCAGCACTGGAATAGGCCGCGATGCTGTTGCCGCATACCACTACTGCATCCAGAGAGAGCCGCCCTTCATAGGCAGTGACGCACAGTTCAAAGCCATGGGTCAGATCCCCCGCGATCTGTTCGGTCACATCATAAACCTTCCGGTCCACCGGTTTCTGAAGCAGGATCATGATCATGGAGGTCGCCCATTTTGCAGTGGGCAGCACGCCGAGGATCGCCACAAGGGTAAACAGGTTCTTTCTGGTGCCGGTCATGATCAGACCGGTAAAAAAGACGAGCAGGCACACACCAAGCAGGAAGGCCACAATAGCGACCCTGCGTTTTTTCTCGTAAGAATAGTACCCGTAATCCCCCTTCTGAGGATGTTTTTTACCGCTCTTCTTCAATAAGCTCCTGTTTTTGCTCAACGTACGGTCCTTTCCAGGGTTTCAGCCCCTTGTCTCACAGTATTCTCACAATATCTGCGTAAAATCCTCTATAAAATGATCCGCGATACGAATCAGTTTCTCCCGCCTTGGGAGAGCATAGTCATCTGCAACCGCAATGACCTCCATACCTGCTCTCTTTCCGGCAATCGCTCCGTTCGGAATGTCCTCAAAAACAATCAGATCTTCCGGTGCAATCCCCCATTCGTCGGCTACGGACAGGTAGATATCCGGAAACGGTTTGCCTCTGGGGGTGTCCCTTGACGTGCGGACCGTGTCAAACAGATCTGCCACACCGTTGGCGGCCAGGCATTCCTCTGTGAGTTCCACGGAATTGCTCGTCGCGATACCGATCTTCATCCCCCGCTCTTTCATCTGAGTGAGCAGTTCCCTGGCACCTTTCTTCATCCCGATGCGATGGCGGTAGAAGTCGATTGCCATGTCATTCCAGTCGCTCTGGATCTTCTCAATACTGTCCGTGATCCTGAAGTGTTCCTGGAAATAAACAGCGGTTTCAGCAAAGCTCAGCCCTTCGATCTTCGCCTGAAGGTCTTCCGGCAGCGCGATGCCGAATCTTCCCAGATATTCGATATCAATGTCCCTCCATATCCACATGGAATCCATCAAAGTTCCATCCATGTCGAATATGGCTCCTTTTTTGTCACGCCACATCAAGGCTCCTTTGTATTCGTGAAAACGTCTTATCTGTCGGTCCGACATCCCTCCGCGGACGCCCCTGAAGGTCCACTCCGGGGTGCCGGACCGCCATTCACAGACGCGTTTGATGGTCTTCGAGGGAGCTTGGTGAGTTTCTATCTCTTCTCCAGGAGGGCCAGTTCTTCCGGGGTGAGCGGTCTGTAGGTTCCGCTCTCCAGTTCCGGATCCAGCATCAGTTCTCCCATGCCGATTCGCTTCAGAAAACGAACCTCGCGTCCGCAGGACTGAAACATCCTCTTGATCTGGTGATACTTGCCCTCGGTGACGGAGACTGCTGCGCAGCATTCATTTTCTGCGCATCTGTCATAGTCCGTAAGTGCGATGCTCCTGATGCAGAACTCCTGCATCTTCTGAAGGCTGATCATACCCGCAGGCATCTGAGGGGCGTCCGGGGTTTCTGTTTCTTCCTGCTGTTTCAGGTCTGCCAGGAAATCTCCGTCCACTGACAGGAATACAAGCTGCGCCGGAAGTGTTCTGCGCCGTTCTCCGATATCCATCCCCTGACGGAATCTGGTCACGATCGTCTCATCCGGAGCACCTGTGATAATCACAAAATAGGTCTTGGATACATGCTTTGAAGGAGACAGCAGATCATGGGACAGATTCCCGTCATCTGTCAGAAGCAGAAGTCCCTCTGTGTCCTTGTCAAGCCGTCCTACCGGAAACAGTCTGCCGGCATAGGGCTCATTTACAAGATCGATCACGGTTCTGTCCATGCGGTCCTGTGTGGCACTGAGGACTCCGGCGGGTTTATTCATCATGAGACAGATCCTGCCCTGAAGTTCAACACGGACAGAATCGACCAGTACGCAGTCCGATGCAGGATCGATCTTCATCTCCGGCTTAACGTCACATCTTCCGTTTACGGATACCCGTCCAGCCCTGATCAGTTTTTTAACTTCGCTTCTGCTCCAGGCTGTCCCTTCAGCAAGAAAGCGGTCAAGTCTCAGCATACAATCTCCCACAAGTTCTATCCCTATAAAAGCACTACGGGCCTCTGCGGACAAGTCCGCACAGGCCCGAAACTTCTTCTCATCCTGATCGGGAAGCTGATCCTGAGATCATTCCTCTTCTGCTTCCTGTGTCTCTTCCGCTGCAGGAGCTGTATCGGCATTCTCTTCCTGTCTGTAGACGGAAGGTGCGACCTGCGGAGAGAGTTCTCTTCTGTTCTTGGTTACGATGTCGTAGCAGCTCTGGATCGCGTTGATAAAGTTGTTGTATCTGGTTCCGGCGGAATCCAGGGTGTGTGCCATGATCTTCTCAAGGTTATCCAGCATCTCGTCTGTGTACGCAATTGCGCTCATACGGATATTGTTGGAATCGTTGGTCGCGTTGTCAACGATCTCCTGTGCCTGCTGGTTGGTCTGCTCGATCAGACGGTTGGACTGCTCAAGAGCCTTCTGCATGACTTCGCTCTCGCTGACGATCTTGTCAGCCTTAGCCTGTGCGTCTGCGATGATCTGGTCCGCTTTGGACTGTGCGTCTGCAAGGATCGCATCCTTATTGCTGATGATCTTCTGATAGCGCTTGATCTCATCCGGAGTCTTCATGCGCAGCTCGCGAAGCATCTCTTCCAGTTCTTCCTTGTTGACCACGATCTTCGTGGAGGACAGCGCCTGGAACTTGCAGCCGTCGATATACTCTTCAATTTCTTCAATGATCTGTTCAATTCTACTGGCCATACCTGAATCTCCTTACTCTGCATCCGCATCCGCGGTATGCACTCCCTTATTGATCTTCTGCTCCCACTTGGTTAACGGTTACCTGTATTTGTCGTACACTGCCTGTGCTATAAAATCAGGGACGAACTTCGAGATATCTCCCCCATACGAAGCAACTTCCCTGACTGTAGTACTGTTGAGGTACGCATATTCCAGATTCGTCGTCAGGAATATGGTATCTGTATCAGGCGACATGATACGGTTGGTCTGCGCCATCTGCAGTTCGTACTCGAAATCGGTGATCGCACGCAGGCCGCGGATCACAAACTCCGCATCTCTTAATTTCAAAAAGTCAACCAGAAGTCCGTCAAATGACTGTACAGTAACATTTGGCATATCTCTGGTTACAATCTGTAACATATTAACACGTTCGTCTACAGAAAACAACGGATTTTTTCCCTTGTTGATCAGCACTCCGACGATCAGTTCATCCACAATCTCAGAGGCTCTTTCAATGATATCAATATGTCCCAGGGTGACCGGGTCGAAACTGCCCGGATAGACTGCTCTTCTGATCATATTCCTCTAATCCTTCTTCTTTACAAACATATGCCGGTTCGAACCGTACTGTTTTTCCTTCACAAGTGTATACCCGAGTTCATCCAGATAGGAGAAGTCCGTTTCGGCGGAAGCTTCGATGATGATCAAGGTATCCCGGTCCGCTATGGAATTCTCCCTCAAAGCCTCCAGGACCTTACGCTCCAGACCATTGTCATAGGGAGGATCCATGAAGATCACCCCGAAACTCTTCTCTCCGTTCATGGAGGTCACGATCCGCACCACGTCTCCGGCAATCACTCTGGCATTCTGCGTGAGATGCGTAAAATTCAGATTCTGCCGGATCACCTGAAGGGCGTTCCTGTCCTGTTCCACAAACGCCGCGCAGGCTGCCCCTCTGCTCAGTGCTTCGATCCCGATCGCACCGGATCCGGAGAACAGATCCAGGAATCTGCAGCCCGGGATATGGGGGGATATCATATTAAACAATGTTTCTTTGATCCGGTCCGTAGTCGGTCTGGTACCGCTTCCCCGGACCGTCTTCAGAGGAAGGCTCCTTGCTGTGCCGGCGATCACTCTCAATTCAATTTCCCTCCCGGGCAGCTGCTCTCCACTGGAAACTGCCTTGTTCCAGTCCCAGAACCATAGCCTCTGCAGTTGCAATGTTCGTAGCGATCGGAATGTTGTACCGGTCGCATTCTCTCGTGATCTCTATGATGTCCGGTTCGTTCGGACTGGACATAAGCGGATTATAGAAATAGATCACCAGATCCATATAATCTCTCTGGATCATGTCTATAAACTGCTTCTCTCCGCCCACAGATCCTGACAGGAATTTATGGACTTTAAGATTCGTCGCCAGCTCGATCCTGCGGCCGGTCATCTCGGTTGCATACAGTTCATGCCTTGCCAGTATACTCTTGTAAGCCACGCAGAAATTCTCTATAAGATCCTTTCTGCTGCCTGCAGCAATAAACCCTATATTCATAAGTCAGGCCTCCGTTCTTTACAGTGCCCATAGCTGTTATTATTTTAGCAAATCATAGTGCAAATGAAAAGAAAAAGAATAGCTGTGAATAAGGATATTCACAGCTTTTGATCTGTTTATTCATTTTACGAGAATATCGAATCTGGTCGTGCGCATCATATGCTCAACTTGTCTTGCATCCGGGATCACCAGACTGAAGGAGCTGGCAGCTCCTGCGCACATTCCTTCCTTGAAGGCAGTCTCCAGATCTCCGTCCGATCCGAGATATCCTGCGATAAACCCTGCGACCATCGAATCGCCCGCTCCGACAGTGCTGACCACATTTCCCTTGATCGCATCCGAACTGTAGGTGGTTCCATCTTCCGCGAGGAGCACGGCACCCTGTCCGCCCATGCTGACCAGTACGTTGCGCGCACCCATCTCCTGGAGTTTCTTGGCATAGGGAACCGCTTCTTCCAGACTGTTGATCTTCACGCCGAAGATGTCTCCCAGTTCATCGCGGTTCGGCTTGATCAGCCACGGATGATACGGCAGTGTCCCGGTAAGCAGTTCTTTCTCCGCATCCACCACTACGTTCAGATTGCGTCCCTCCAGGAACTGGAGCACCTGCTTGTACATATCAGAAGGAAGGGTATCCGGAATATGTCC
>OMSN01000001.1 GCA_900313765.1 uncultured Eubacteriales bacterium | reverse complement strand
CGTCTCTCAGCGTAGATGATCTCACGCTGCTCGTTGTTGACCTGGTCGTACTCCAGCAGGTTCTTTCTGATTCCGAAGTTGTTGGACTCGATCTTCTTCTGCGCCTTCTCGATCGCGGAGGACAGCATCTTGTGCCGGATCTCCTCGCCTTCCTGCACGCCCAGTGCCTTGAAGGTGGACATCATCTTCTCGGATCCGAACAGTCTCATCAGATCGTCTTCCAGAGAGATATAGAACTGGGATTCACCCGGGTCTCCCTGACGTCCGGAACGGCCGCGCAGCTGATTGTCGATACGGCGGGACTCATGACGCTCGGTACCGATGATCTTCAGACCGCCGGCAGCTCTCGACTCGTCGTCCAGCTTGATATCCGTACCACGGCCTGCCATGTTGGTTGCGATGGTAACGGCGCCGTGTACACCGGCATCCTTGACGATCTCAGCTTCCAGCTCATGGAACTTCGCGTTCAGTACGTTGTGCTGGATGCCCTCACGTCTCAGCATGCCTGAGAGCAGTTCCGATACCTCGATGGTGATGGTACCTACCAGGACCGGCTGCTGTTTTGCATGTGCTTCCTTGACTGCCTCGACAACTGCACGGTACTTCTCCTTCTTGGTCATGTATACCGCATCGTCGTGGTCTACTCTTGCTACCGGCTTGTTCGTCGGGATCTCGATGACGTCCATGCCGTAGATATCACGGAACTCCTCTTCCTCTGTCAGAGCCGTACCGGTCATGCCGGCCTTCTTCTGATACTTGTTGAAGAAGTTCTGGAAGGTGATCGTAGCGAGGGTCTTGGACTCTCTCTTGATCTTCACATGTTCCTTCGCCTCGATTGCCTGATGCAGACCGTCGGAATAACGTCTGCCGGGCATGATACGTCCGGTAAACTCATCAACGATCAGAACCTCGTCATCCTTGACGACATAGTCCTGATCCCTGTGCATCAGGTTGTGCGCACGCAGGGCCAGAATGATATTGTTCTGGATCTCGATGTTCTCCGGATCAGACAGGTTCTCGATCTGGAAGAACTTCTCGCAGCGGGCGATACCTTCCGCCGTCAGAGTGACGACCTTATCCTTCTCATTTACGATGAAATCACCCGTCTCAGTGATCTCCTCGCCCATGATGGCTGTCATCTTCGTGACCTCGCCGCTCGCCTCACCTCTCTTGAGCTGACGTGCAAGAATGTCGCAGGTCTCATAGAGTTTGGTGGACTTGCCGCTCTGTCCGGAAATGATCAGAGGCGTACGTGCTTCGTCGATCAGGACGGAGTCGACCTCATCGATGATGGCGTACACCAGATCTCTCTGGACCAGCTTCTCCTTGTAAATGACCATGTTGTCACGCAGATAGTCGAAGCCGTCTTCGTTGTTCGTGATATAGGTGATATCCTTCGCATACTCGGCTCTTCTCTCATCCGACTCCATGCTGTTCTGGATGCAGCCGCAGGTCAGTCCGAGGAACTCGTGGATCGGTCCCATCCAGTCACGGTCACGCTTCGCCAGGTAATCATTGACCGTAACGATATGGACACCCTGCCCGGTCAGAGCGTTCAGGTATGCCGGAAGAGTTGATACCAGCGTCTTACCTTCACCGGTTCTCATCTCAGCGATACGGCCCTGATGCAGGATGATGCCGCCGATGACCTGAACCCTGTACGGCTTCAGTCCGATGACTCTCCATGCTGCCTCTCTGACGGTCGCGAAAGCTTCCGGAAGGATATCATCCAGACTCTCTCCATTTGCATACCGCTGCTTGAATTCAGCAGTCTTGCCCTTCAGCTGTTCATCCGTGAGCTTCGAATAGGTATCTTCGAGGCCCATGACTTTATTGACGATCGGCTCGATCTTCTTCAGCTCACGCTGAGAATGCGTGCCGAACACTTTTTCCATAAATCCCATAAGTCTAGTACTCCTTTATAATTCAGCATAATCAGAATGATTTTATCACGCAGACCGCGACATGACAACACAAACACATGAATAAAACGACCGGAGACATATGTCTCCGGCCGTTTTCTATGTTCAACTGCCAATCAGTGGGATCTGGTCATTACAGCTCCGGCTCGATCAAACCGTAGGTGCCGCCCTTTCTCTTATAGACGACATTGACCTGTTCTGTCTCCGCATTCAGGAACATGTAGAATGAATGTCCCAGCAGTTCCATCTGCACGCATGCATCTTCCGGATACATCGGCTTAATGTCAAACTGCTTCGTGCGGACGATGCGGATGTCATCTCCCGGATCCGTGTCATTTTCCAGGAATTCCTTCTTGAAGCTGCCGTCCTGATGGCGGTCAACCAGCTTCTGTTTATATTTTCTGAGCTGTCTCTCAATAACCTCCTCTACCAGATCGATGGAAACATACATGTCATTGGAAACCTGCTCGGAACGGATCACGTTGCCCTTGAGAGGGATCGTCACTTCGATCTTCTGACGCTCTTTTTCTACGCTCATGGTGACATAGACTGTCGTCTCCGGAGTGAAGTAGCGTTCCAGCTTGCCGAGTTTCTCGGTAACTGCTTTTCTCATGGAATCAGTAACATCCAGATTCTTCCCGCTGATAATAAATCTCATAAGCATACCTCCTTTGGAAGGATTATTTGTTGATACAAGTATAGCACACGGTGAAGTGTCAGACAACGAATTTATTACGTCCGGATTCTACTTCCTGGTAAAATCAACCGGCTTTTTATCCGAGACGGCTCAGCACTTCACGATAAGGCATATTTCCGCCGAAAATGTCCAGCGCGCTGCCGATCGTCACATCCACCCGGTCCCTGCCATGAATCCTGAGATCTTCCAGGTCACTGAAACTGGCCACTCCGCCTGCGTAGGTCGCTGTGATCGGGGCCTGCGCAAGGATATCCACCAGCGGCAGTTCCGGACCGCTGCGAAGTCCCTCCGCGTCCACTGCATGGATCAGGAACTCTGAGCAGCTGCCTGCCAGTTCCTGAAGGGTCTCCGGAGTCAGTTCCACATTCGTGAACTTGGTCCAGTGGTCGGTCACTATGAAATAAGATTCGCCGCTCTTTCTGCAGCTCAGGTCCAGCACCAGGCGCTCCCTGCCCACTGCTGCGGTCATCTTACTCAGATGTCTCTCGTTGAAATACCCGTCCTGGAATACATAGGAGGTCACGATGACCTTGGACGCTCCGGCATCCAGGAACTCATCCGCATTGTATGGGGTGATGCCACCGCCTGCCTGGAACATGCCGGGAACAGCCTTCAGGGCTCTCATGGCCGCCTCTTTGCTGGGCATATACTCCGGGGAGCTTCCGCGGTTGAGCATGATGATATGCCCGCCGGACAGGTCATCCTTTGCATAGAATTCCGCAAACCAGGCAGCATCATGCTCGGAGACGAAGTTTTCCTGCGCCCTCTCAGTGCTCTCTTCTAGGCTGACACCTACGATCTGCTTCACTTTTCCGTTATGAATATCGATACAGGGTCTGAATCTCATTACACCCTCCTCTGTTTCTCAGAACAGTCCGGAGACTGCCCCGGTCTGCGTGTCAACATCGATCCTGCGGTATGCCGGATTCGATCCGGTTCCGGGCATCATGGAGATGGCTCCGGCCATCGGACACAGGAATCTTGCCCCACCATACTCCAGGATATCGCGAATGGGCAGGCGCCAGTTCTTCGGGACGCCTTTCAGGTTCGGATCGTGGGACAGGGACAGATGTGTCTTGACCATCATCGTCGCGTAGTCCGCATACTTCGGATCCTTCTCAAACCGCTCTGCCTTCTCCAGTGCCAGCGGCTCCCAGTCGACACCGTCTGCGCCATACACTTCCGTCGCGATCTTCTCAACTCTCTGGCGAAGAGGCATATCCAGGTCGTACAGATACTTCAGATCTGTGGGTTCTTCACATGCATCAACCACCGCCTGCGCAAGTTCCAGAGCGCCTTCTCCGCCATACTGCCAGTGCTCCGACAGGGCGCAGCGCACACCGTGCTCTTCACAGAGTCTGCGGATCAACTGTACTTCCGCATCTGTATCGGTATAGAACTTGTTGATGCACACCACCGGCTTAATGCCGGACTTCTGCACATTTTTCACATGATGGAACAGATTCTCGCAGCCCTTTTCCAGCAGATGCAGATTCTCCGTGGTATATTCCTCAGGAAGCGGTTTGCCGGGCTTCACCTCCGGTCCGCCGCCATGCATCTTCAGTGCACGGATCGTAGCGACAAGGACCGACACATGCGGCTTGAGGCCGGACAGGCGGCACTTGACATTCCAGAACTTCTCGAATCCGATATCCGCTGCGAAGCCGGACTCCGTCACATGATAGTCAAAAAGTTTCAGTCCCAGCCTGTCTCCGATGATGGAGGACTGTCCGATGGCAATGTTCGCAAACGGGCCTGCATGGACCAGGCAGGGCTGATGTTCCACCGTATAGCACAGGGTCGGATTGATGGTGTTGCGCATCCATGCCGTCATGGCGCCTGCCACTTCCAGATCCTCTGTGGTGACGGGATTGCCCTTCTTGTCATAGGCAAGCACGATCCTGCCGATCCTCTCGCGAAGGTCTTTCAGGTCTGTGGCAACCGCCAGGATCGCCATCAGCTCGGAAGACACCGCAATGTTTGTGCGGGTCTTCATGCGATAGCCCATCATCTTCCCTTCGCCAAGCCCGATCTCCATCTCACGAAGCGCCTGGCAGCAGAAGTCCATGACAAAGTTCCACTCGATTCTCTCCGGATCGATGTCCAGGCGCCTGATGCCGATCTTCGCAAGGCGCTCATCATCATAGTTGCGCTCATGCTGCATTCTCGCGTTCAGCGCGACCATGCCGAGGTTGTGGGCATTCGTAATATCATTGATATCGCCGGTAAGTCCCAGAGAGAACTCCGTCATCGGGATCAGCAGCGCATTGCCGCCGCCGGCAGCCGTACCCTTGACATTCATTGTCGGGCCGCCGGAAGGCTGACGCAGGCATCCGCCCGCATTCTTCCCAAGCTTCCCGAGCCCCTCGATCAGCCCCAGAGAGGTCGTCGACTTGCCCTCGCCAAGCGGCGTCGGCGTGATCGCCGTCACTTCAATATACTTGCCGTCCGGCTTGTCCTTCAGACGGTTCATGATCTTGATGAAATCCAGCTTCGGCGTTCTTCCGTAAGGGATGATCTCCTCCTCAAGAAGTCCCATCTTCTTTCGGAACTCTTCTACAGAGGGAAGAGTCTTCTCCGCTTCTTCTGCAATCTGCCAGTCTTTGTACTGAGTGGGGTCAAGCATGTCGTTCCTCCTGTTTTTATGCTGCTGATGATGTCTCAGTTCTTCTCAATCGTCTCCAGGTCTTCCTGCCACAGGCTGCAGACTGCATCGCTGGGCATGCGCAGGTCGCCGCGCGGGCTGACTGCGACGGATCCGACCTTCGGGCCGTCCGGTACGCAGGACCTCTTGTACTGCTGTGAGAAGAATCTCCAGTAGAACTTCCTGAGCCACTTCAGGATGGTGGCATCGTCGAACTCGCCTTCAAATGCATTCTGTGCGATCCTGTAGACTTTGTGCGGCGCGAAGCCGAAACGAAGTACGTAGTACAGGAAGAAGTCGTGCAGTTCGTAGGGGCCGACCAGGTCTTCTGTCTTCTGGGAGATCTCGCCATCCTTGGGCGGAAGCAGTTCCGGGCTGACCGGTGTGTCCAGCACGTCCATCAGTACGCTCTGCAGAGTGCTGTCGCTGCAGGTGTCCGCGTAGTAGCGGACCAGATGCCGTACCAGTGTCTTTGGCACAGAGCTGTTGACTGCATACATGGACATATGGTCGCCGTTGTAGGTTGCCCAGCCAAGGGCAAGTTCGGAGAGGTCTCCGGTTCCGACAACGATGCCGCCGGTCTGGTTGGCCAGGTCCATCAGCACCTGCGTGCGCTCTCTCGCCTGGGAGTTCTCGTAGGTGACGTCTGTCACTTCCGGATCGTGTCCGATGTCCGCAAAATGACCCATGACTGCTTCTTTGATATTGATCTCTTTCAGCGTGCAGCCGAGTGTGGTGGACATAATGCATGCATTGTTGTATGTCCGGTCCGTGGTCCCGAATGCCGGCATCGTGATTGCCTGGATGCCGCTTCTCTCGATTCCCAGAAGGTCAAAAGCCTTTGCTGCTACCAGCAGTGCCAGTGTGGAGTCGAGGCCTCCGGAGATGCCGATGACTGCCGTCTTTGCTCCGATATGCTCCAGTCTTTTCTTGAGTCCCAGCGCCTGCAGGAGGAAGATCTCCTCGCAGCGTGCCGTCCTGTCATCTGACGCTGACGGGACGAACGGTCTGGGATCGAATCTGCGGGTGAGTGTTGTATCCGCCGTGTCCAGATCGAAGATTGTCGATGTGAATTCTCCGGCAAAGCGGTTGTCATATGTGGTCATGCGTCTTCTCTCTGCGCGCAGCCTGTCCACATCGATCTCGCCATATGTGACGCCTGTGGTAAACCGGCCGGAGTCCGCCAGGAGCGCTCCGTTCTCTGCGATCATCCGCTGTCCGCAGAAGACCAGATCCTGGGAAGACTCCCCTTCGCCTGCGCTTGCGTAGATATAGCCGCTGACAAGTCTCGCAGAGGTCATTTTCACAAGGTTTCTGCGGTATGCGGTCTTGCCCGCGACCTCCACAGAGGCGGACAGATTGACGATCACATTAGCACCGGCCAGCGCCGCAAGCGTGCCCGGCGTATCCGCGACCCACAGGTCCTCACAGATCTCCGCTGCTACTCTGAGCCCGCCGGGGATCTGCTCCTCTTCGCTGTCACACAGAAACAGCTGATGTGCTCCGAAAGGAACCAGCTGGCCGTCGAACAGAATCTCTCTGGCCGGTCCCGGTCCTTCTGTAAAATGTCTTCTCTCGTAGTATTCGCTGTAATTGGGGATGTTCACCTTCGGAACGAATCCGAGCAGTTCCCCGTCAGACAGCGCAGCCGCCACATTATACAGCTTGCCTTCCACCTCCAGCGGAAGTCCGACAAAGGTCAGTGCCTTGGTACCGGCACTCTCCTGCACGATCTTCTTCAGGGCTGCTCTTGCCTTCTTCAGAAGGCTGCTCTGAAGAAACAGATCATTGCAGGTATAAGATGTCAGGACCAGCTCCGGGAAGACGATGATCTTCGCGCCATTTTCCACAGCTTCCCTGTACAGACTGATCACCTGCTGTGTGTTGTGATCCACATCCGCAACTTTGATCTTTGGAGTCACCGCTGCAACTTTGATAAATCCGTCTCTCATACACTGCCCTGTGGTCTCCCACAGCCTCCTTATCTTCTACCACTCTTCTGAATCTTCAGGATCTTCTGAAGATCCGGGATCTCAAATCTGTACTTCTTGCCGCAGAACTGGCAGCCGACTTCGATGGGCTCTCCATCATCGATCATTTCCTGTATATCCTTCGGTCCTATGGAGATCAGCGCCTTCTCGATCCGCTCCGTCGAACAGTTGCACTGGAAGGAGACTTCATTTTTCTCCATGATATCCAGCCCGAATTCACCCAGCAGTTCCTGAAGGATATCCTCCGGAGTCATCCCGGCCTCCAGCATGGTCGTGATGCTGGCAACATGAGCCAGTTTCTTCTCCAGCGAATCGATCACTTCATCCGGAGTTGCCGGAAGCAGCTGGATGATGAACCCGCCAGCCTGCTTCACGCTCCAGTCCCGGTCCACTAGCACGCCCAGTGCCACCGAACTCGGAACCTGCTCCGACTCTGCAAAATAATAGGTCAGATCCTCAGCGATCTCTCCGCTGGGCATGTTGATCGTTCCTGAAAATGGTTCCTTCAACCCCAGATCCCGGATCACCGTCATCGTACCCTGTCCGACAGCGCCGGACACATCCAGCTTCCCATTTGCCTTCAGCGGAATCTGAACATGCGGATTGTTGACGTACCCTTTTGCATGAAAATGCGAATCTGCCGTCACTGTCAGGCCGCCTGCAGGGCCATCTCCATGAATCTGGATCGTGACGAGTGCCTTGTCCTCCTTCAGCATGCTGCCAATCATGACACCACCGGTGAGAAGACGTCCGAGCGCTGCCGTGCAGACCGGAGTCGTATCATGCGCCTGCCTCGCGTCTTCCACCATCTGCCTCGTTGTCGCGGCAAAGGCGCGGATCGCGTCATTCGCGGCTGTCGCACGAATCATATAATCATTCATTGTAATATAATATCCTTTCCATCAGACCAGTTTCAGCAGGCTTGTCAGCAAGCCGCCGATCACGCCGGCGCAATACAGAATGGCGATGATCTGCAGAGTCTCTTTCTTCTTCCGGTTGGTCCTGAACAGAATCAGGATGCCGACACCTGCACCGACCATAAGTCCGGACATCATTGCTCCGGCGCTCATCGCACCGTCCAGATACATGGTAGTCAGCGCAACCGAAGCCGCACAGTTCGGGATCAGGCCGATCAGTCCGGCCAGGATCTCCCCGATCACAGGCTGGTTGAAGACCAGATTCTCCAGATTCCCTGTCCCGATCACTTCGATCACCAGTGTCAGGGCAACCGAGATCAGGAAGATAAACATCGTAATGCTGAGTGTATGCTTCACAGACGATCTCAGAATCCCCTGCTCACACTCACAGTGTTCCGCTTCACACAGTCCATGGATACTCACACCGATCTTACGAAGATTCAGCCAGCGGAACAGGAAGTCCACCACAAACCCGGCAATCACACCATAACATGCTTTGATCAGAAGGATCTTCCCGATCAGCGAGACATCCACCCGGTTTGACAGAAAGATCGGAAGCATCTCATCCGACGTAGAGAGGAAAACCGCAATCAGCGTACCAACCGTGATCACACGGCCCGCATACAGGCTGGCCGCCGCCGCAGAGAATCCGCACTGCGGAAAAGCACCCAGCGCACCGCCAAACAGAGGGCCGAGCTTATCCGCCCGGCGGATCATCGCACGCGTCTTGTCCGAAGTCCTGTGTTCAATGTACTCCATCAGGAGATAAGTCAGAAACAAAAACGGAACCAGCTTCACTGTATCCAAGGCTCCGTCAACAATAGCATCCCAGAAAACCATATGCTGCCTTTCAAAAACTCTTCTTTTTTAGTCTAACGCATCATCTCATTATTGAGAGCCGTCTGTCAAGTACAGGGCGGGGCAGGGCGCGGGTCTGATTAGCTTGTTTGGCCACTTCTGACCCGCCTTTTGCCCTATTCTGCTCCGCCCGCGGGTCTGACTCGCCGATTTTGACGATTCTGACCCGCGGGAATCTTTTTCCTTCCTTTATTCAGTGTCCGACCGGATATTTCCCATGCCACTCGCCAGGGTGATACTCCTGCGTTAGGACTTCGCCTGCCAGCTGTCTGTAGTTCTGCAGATTCCGGGCTTTGCGGATCTTTCGAACCTTCCGCTCACACCCGGGGAAGGAGGCACCAAGATAGTCCCATATCTCCAGCATGCGGCAGATAGCCGGATGTTCCTGGCCGTAGCATTCATACCAGGCATTCCATGCGTCATCATGGAAACGGATCAGGAGCTTCTTTTCTTCCTGCTGCCTGTCAGCCCCAGCATTCTCCGAGATCATGTCTTCCTGTTTGTTCTCTGACACCATATCCGCCTGTATCTTCTCTGCCAGCATGGGGTCTGCCACAAGTCCACGCCCGATCATGACGGCCGCAAGGTCCGGGAATTCTTCCTTCAGATTCTGGAAGTCTTCCAGGCTGCGGATGTCTCCGTTATAGCAGACAGGATGCCTGATCTCTTCGTAAAACATCCGGAATGTTTCTTTGTCGGTCACGCCGTCGTATGCGTCTTTTCCAAGCCGTGCATGTACCTGCACCTCAGCAATTGGATAACGGTTGTAGATTCGGATCAATTCTGAGGCAGCGCTGCAGTCGTTCATGCCGATCCTTGTCTTTACACTTACTTTCAGTCCGGCAAGTCTGCCGGTCATTCCTGTAAATAAATGTTCCAGGTATTCGTCCAGCTTGTCCGGGGTCTCCAGTATGCCTGCCCCTTTTCCTTTTGTAGTGACGGTCCTGGCAGGGCAGCCGAAGTTCAGGCTGACCTCGTCATAACCTGCATCCAGGATCTGCTCCATATAAGCCAGGCTGTCCTCTGCACTTCCCGGAAGCAGCTGCGGAACCATCCGGCCGCTCACATTATGATCCGGCTGCAGATCGCGCTTCTCCCCGCCCTTCATGCTCCTGCTCTGGTGCACACTGATAAAAGGCATATAGTACCTGTCAATTCCATCATAGTGCTTCAGATGTGTCAGACGGTACGGCCAGCCGGTCACTCCCTGCATGGGAGCAAAATATATTCTCACGAATCTTCTCCTCAAAGTCTCATTATTCTATCAAAATCAGTCTCTCTGACTGCGTCACATATCATACCATAAAACAGCCTCCGGTTTCCCGGAGGCTGTACACTTTTCAAACTATTCTTCTTACTCCCTGTTCGCCGGTGTCTTCTCACCCAGCAGGCCCATAACCTTCTTCTCGTTGTAGCGCATCATCAGGAATGCGGCACACACGCACAGGACAGTGGACGACAGGGCTGCGATACGGTAGCCCATCCCCGAACTCCTGCCGATGGTAGCGAAAGAGGTGAACAGGATCGCCGCCAGGGACTGGCCGAGTTTCATCGCAAATGTGCGGGCTGCAAAGAACATGCCGTCGTGGTTCTCGCCGGTCACCACTTCATCACTCTTGGCGATGTCCGCGACCACGGTCTGCGGAAGGATTCCGAGGATCGCCATGGCCGGTGCTGCCAGGATCATGACTGCGACGCCGAAGATCATTCCTTTGTTGGTGCCTGCCTGGCCCTGAGACAGAGCAGTCACCAGGTAGACTACGGAGAACTCGAAGAAGGCAAATGTGATCAGGCCCTTCTTGGTAAACTTCTTGGTAAGCTTTCCGACAAACACATACAGGCATACCGACAGCAGCGTCATTCCGATGTACAGCACGGTATTCATGGTCTCCGGCAGCTTCATCAGCGAGGTGATGAAGAAAGTCAGGCCGGACTGGAACATCGTGATCGCAACCCAGTAGCAGATATCCGAACCAACGAAGATCCGGAAGTCTTTATTGGAAAAAGTCTTGGTGAGGGAGGAAAATGCATTTCCCTCAACCGGCTTCACGTCCACATAGTCAAACTCGTTGATGGTAAATGTGGGCACCAGCAGGCAGATCAGCGCAATGGCAGCAAGGATGATAAATGTGACACGGATCGCCATCACTCTTCCGAGGGACGGTGTCAGAGCACCCCAGATAAACGGGCATGCATATCCCAGCGCCGAACCGAAGATGAAGGTAAATGAGATCGCCGTGGAGATCGCTGTCAATTCTTCCTGCGATCCGGACAGTTCCGCGATCAGTGCATTGTACGGTGTGCAGTAAACGGTCATGAACAGGTAGAACAGCAGCATCATGACCAGGACCCAGATTCCGTTGACAGGGCTCGTTCCATTGATCGGAGTCCAGTAGATCAGGATCGTCGCCGCGGTCAGCGGGATGGCAGCCCTTCTCATGAAAGGAAGTCTGCGGCCCTTGGGATTCTTGCTCTTATCCGACAGGTTCGCGATCCACGGATCCGTGATCGCATCAAACAGTCTTCCCAGCGCATAGATCCCGCCAAGGATCGTCACCACTCCCAGGACAACTCTTCCCTGAGGAAGAAATACCGTCTGCCCTGCATCCAGCATCTCCTGATTCGGTTCATAAAAACTGATGACCCAGTTCGTAACAAGCGCAGACAGGGTACTCCAGCCCAGCTGTCCGATTGCGAACATCCAGATCACTCTCTTCGTAAGTTTCTTCATTGTGCAAGCCTCCACTCCACCGATTGTATTTTCAGATAATACCTGTGCAAATAAAAACAGGCACTGAACCTATGATAACATAGATTCCATGCCTGTTTCATTCAGGAACTGGTTAAAATCATCACGCCTTTGCGCATTTTCGTCCCATATCGAGGAAAGGTATTACAGATTCCTCTCGATGAATGCCTGGATCGCCGGCTTCGGAACGAATCCGACCTGCTCATCGACCTTCTGTCCATCCTTGAATACAGCGACATAGGGGATGGAGCTGATGCCGTATTCCATTGCAAGATCCTGGTTATCGTCTACGTCCACTGCGTAGAAGGATACCTTGCCTGCCATCTCCTCAGAGAGTTCTTCCAGGACCGGGCCAAGCATACGGCAGGGGCCGCACCAGGTTGCATTAAAGTCTACAACTGCAACACCACTCTTGATCGCTTCTGCAAATTCCGGACTGTTGATCTTCTTAACGCTCATGTTCATTCTCCTCTTTCTGTGTATATATATGTATATGCTTCTGAATCCTTTTATAACATTGTATATTCTGTCATTTCCGACTGTCAATGTAGGAAACGGCGCTCAGCGCTGCAACATTTCCCTCGCCCGCAGCCTTGATGTACTGGTACGGTGTTCCGGTGATGTCTCCGGCCGCGAACAGCCCGGGAAGATTTGCCGCCATGCCGCGGTCGACTTTGACATGGTTGCCGTCCAGTTCCAGTCCGGGAACCAGCTTGCCCGGAGACACGCTCTCGCGCAGAAGGAAGATTCCATCGGAAATGATCTCGCCCTGGTCTGTTGTCAGGACCATCTTTCCATCCCTCTTCTCAATCGCAGCGGGCTTCGCGATGACCACTTCGATGTTGCCGATCCCCGGGAACAGCTGCGCCGGATCAGCGGGCATCTCATCCTTCTTATAGACCGGAATGTAGGTCACCTTGTCCGCCAGCTCGGACAGGAATCTGGCATCTGCTTCTTCCTTCGGGGCATATCCCACGATCACGGCTTCCTTGCCGCGGTACAAGGCGCCATCGCAGGTTGCGCAGTAGCTGACTCCTCTTCCCAGGTTCTCATCCTCGCCCGGAAGAGGCTTGCCGAAGCTGACGCCGATCGCAAGGATCACGCTGGTTGCCTCAATGAATTCCTGATCGATCTGCAGGCTGTAATAATCGCCCATCGCATAGACCATCGTGACTTTACGGTCCGTGATCTCGATCTCCATCTGTCTGAGATGCTCCTGCAGTTTTGCGGCAAGTTCAGAACCCGCTATATCCGGAAGTCCGGGGTAATTGCGGATGCTGTGAGCCTTCGCGACCTTGTCGGAGATATCTGCACTTCCGATGAGAAGCACACTCTTATTTCTCACCTTCGCCGTGATCGCCGCTGACACACCGGCCGGTCCGGTTCCGATGATCGCTACATCATATCTGCCTTCCATACACTGTGCTCCTTTCTGACAGAAGCCACCCTCTTAATTTGTTTCAAATTAGATTGCGTACAATCTTTATGGTTTTAATATACACGTTACGCGATACTCTGTCAACCCCTTTCACACTGGACTTTTTTCATAATGTGTTAGATAATGAAGAAGGTTTACTTGTTTAAACTGCACAACCGATAATCATTTCAGATCAGACTTACAAGGAGTTGGTTATGAGTACTGCTGGTTCTAAGTTTCTTCCCGGATATACGGACCTGGAGAAGTCATGGGTCGTCTATGACGTGGGCAATTCCGCTTTTACCCTGATGGTATCGACGCTGATCCCGATCTGGTTCAATACACTGGCTGAGCGCGCCGGCATGAGTTCGGTGGATTATCTGGCGAACTGGAGTTTTGCCACTTCCATCGCCACGATCGTCATGGCGCTGTGGGGCCCGATCCTGGGTTCACTTGCAGACCACAAAGGATATAAGAAGCCGTTCTTCACCGCCGCTCTTCTGATCGGTGTGATCGGCTGCGCGTTCCTCGGACTGGTCGGCATCCTTCCCTTCCCGGTTGCCGCGGCCTGGATGATCTACCTGGTGGTGTACATCATCTCCAAGATCTCCTACCAGTCATCCCTGGTTCTGTATGATTCGATGCTTGTCGATGTGACCGAACCGGAGCGCATGGATGTGGTCTCGTCAAATGGATTCGCCTGGGGTTATATCGGATCCTGCATTCCTTTCATCATTGCGTTGGTCCTCTATCTGCTGGGCACGAAAGGCATCATCCCGCTGGGGCTTGCGATCGCGGTCGATTTCCTCCTGGTCGCCTTCTGGTGGTTCGGCATCACGACACCGCTCCTTCGTCTGTATCACCAGAAGCATTATATTGAAACGAAAGGCTCCATCGTCACAGAGAGTTTCTCACGTCTGGGCAGAACACTGGCTGAGCTTGTCAAAAATGACCGCAAGGTCCTGTTCTTCCTGCTGGCCTTCTTCCTGTACATCGACGGCGTCTACACCATCATCGACGAAGCGGTCGCCATCGGAACGGCTCTGGGACTGGACCAGATCGGGCTTCTGGTCGTCCTGCTGCTCACACAGGTCGTGGCATTCGCATTTGCAACCCTGTTCGGAAAGCTGTCGGAGAAATATTCCACCATCACGCTGATCTCCATCGCCATCATCGGGTATTTCGCAGTCGCGATCTATGCGCTGTTCATGCATACCCTGTGGCAGTTCGGAATCATGGCCTTCGTAGTCGGCATGTTCCAGGGCGCCATCCAGGCACTGTCCAGATCCTACTACGCCAAGATCATCCCGCCGGATACCAGCGGAGAATACTTCGGACTGTATGACATCTGCGGCAAAGGTGCTGCGTTCGTCGGCACCATGCTCATCGGCCTTACCACGAAGCTGACCGGCAGCGTCAACATCGGAGTCGGAACCCTGGCCTTCCTGTTTGCAGGCGGACTGATCCTGCTTCGCATCGCAGACCGCATGCCGGATCCAAGGCAGGGCAGAGCATAAATAAAAAATGGCGTGTGAAAAACTTTCGTTTTTTCACACGCCTCTTTCTTTACTTTTCGATCAGCCTTTCAGGCCTCTGGACTGACGGTCCATGTCCTCGACAACGATGTCATAGATCTCGCCGAGGCTTCTGCAGTACTCAAGGACCTTCCAGGGTTCGTTAGTATGGTAATGGATCTTGATCGGATCCCCGTCACCGCCTACTGCAAGCAGGCAGTCGCCCTTGAAGTTCTCTGTAAAGTATTCTGCTACCTCGTCTTCGTCCAGATCGTCGCCATCGATGAGCAGCTGTGTATCATATCTGTATTCAAGCATATTATTAACCTCTCTTAGAAATAAATCTCTGCGCGCTTTTTCAATTTCCTGAAACTGAATATTCCTGAAACAAAACACACTTCAGAAATCGCCCCAATCATACTTCGAGAGGTCGTTTCTGTCAATCGCAAGAAACAGATCTTACAGTCTCTGGGACTTCTCGATATCCAGGAAATACTTGTAAGTATCCACGGTCAGCTCACCGCAGGCTGCTTCATCACAGGCGATGATCGCTCCATTGTGCATCTGAAGCGCGCTGCAGGTCCACTTCTGGCTAACACCACCCTCAACAGTCGCTGCAAGTGCGCGAGCCTTGTTATGGCCACTGATCAGGACCAGGACTTCCTTGGAATCCGTAACGGTTCCGATACCGACAGACAGCGCCTGAGCCGGAACCTTCTCCGGGTCATTTCCGAAGAAACGGGAATTGACGATGCGGGTATCCGTTGTCAGATCGCGTACGCCGGTGCGGGATGTCAGGGAAGTGTACGGCTCGTTGAATGCAAGATGACCGTCAACACCGATGCCGCCCATGAACAGGTCGATTCCGCCGTAGGAAGCGATCTTCTCTTCATAACGGGCACACTCACCTTCCGGATCATCCGTCATGCCATTGAGGATGTTGATGTTCTCCGGCTTCATGTCGACCAGGTGATCGAAGAAATTATCATGCATGAAGTACCAGTAGCTCTGATCATGCTCGTGCGGCAGGCCAAGATACTCATCCATGTTGAAGGTCACAACATTGGCGAAGGAAACCTCACCGGCCTTGTTCATGCGAACCAGCTCCTGGTACACACCAATCGGTGAAGAACCGGTCGGCAGACCAAGGATAAACGGACGGTCCTCTTTATGACCATTGATCTTTGCTGCGATATAATCAGCAGCCCACTTGCACATATTCTGATAATTCTCCTGAATCACAACTCTCATAATAAAACTCCTTCTCAAAATGAACAGGTACATGTTTCCTGTTCTTTAATTCTTCTATCCGATACGTGGCAAGGCATGCTCTGTTACAGTGTTGATTCTGCTTTTTAACATGCACTCTTACGACCCACTATGGCCGCGGCAGCATCCGCCGAGTCTTTCGATCACTGCCGACCTCGTCAACCTGTTACGGTCCTGGCGCTAACAGCACTTCCATCCTCCCTGGGAAGTGAGGTTTTACTGCTATACCTGAATCAGTATAGCAGAGATATTCTACTCCGTATTATCCAGGAACGCAAATAAAACTGCAAAAAAGCAGTAAATCTCCGCAATGCCGGATTACATATGATATGCTACAATCATCAAAAGATAAATCAACCCAAGGAGTTTTTATGAAGATATTATTTGTCAGACATGCTGACCCGGATTATGATATTGACTCTCTGACGGAAACCGGATGGAAGGAGGCAGAAGCGCTCTCAGACCGGCTGGTGAAGCTGGATGTGAAGAAGTTCTACTGCTCTCCTCTTGGCCGTGCGAAGGATACGGCTTCCCTGACACTGAAGAAGCTGAACCGGGAGGCGGAGATCCGTCCCTGGCTCAGGGAATTTACGCCTCCGCTGATCAAGTATCCGGGAACCGGTGAGGAGCATATCTGCTGGGACTGGCTGCCGGGTGACTGGACGAAATGCCCTGAGATGTATGATCGTGACACGTGGATGGATCATCCTGCCATGGTGGAAGGCGGCGTCCGTGAATACCATGATTATGTGGTCTCTCAGCTGGATGAGCTGCTCGCTTCCCACGGATATGTCCGTGAGGATGGATATTACCGGGCAGTGGCAAGGAACAGGGACACGATCGTTGTATTCTGCCATTTTGGTGTGGAGTGCGTCCTTCTTGGACATATGCTCAACCTGCCTGCGTTTGTTCTCTGGCAGGGTACTGTGGCAGCCCCATCTTCCGTGACGACGGTCTACACCGAGGAGCGACGGGACGGAATCGCATCGTTCCGCATGCAGTCGTTCGGGGACATCAGCCATCTGTATGTGAAGGATATGGAGCCTTCTTTTGCAGCACGGTTCTGTGAAACCTGGGACTGTCCCTGGGAGAGGAAGGACTGATCAAGGAAGGACGATTCTCTTATGGACAACACTTATCTCTTCAGCACGCGGGGCAGCAGCTATGAGCTTGCCCGCCCCGGGTATCCGGAAGCGCTGATCGATTACCTGTACGGTGAGCTTCATTTCGCCCAGGCAGGTGCGATCGCGGATATCGGTTCCGGAACGGGGAAGTTTTCCCGGCAGCTGTTGGAGCGGGGCAACCGGGTGTACTGTGTAGAGCCCAATGAGGAGATGCGTCGGATCGCCGAGCAGAAGCTGCAAGGTTACACCGGCTTCATTTCCCTGAACGGAACCGCCTCTGACACCGGTATTACGGAACCGGTGGATGCGGTCACTGCGGCGCAGGCTTTTCACTGGTTTGACCGGACTGTATTCCGGGATGAGTGCCGGCGGATCCTGAAGCCGGGCGGAAGAGTCTGCCTGATCTGGAACCTGCGCGTCCCCGATTCGCCGATCACAGAAGAGTGCCGCAGCGTGTTCCGGCAATATTGCCCCCGATTTAAGGACTTTAATATCGGCATGCGGGAAGACTCGCCGGAGATCTACGAATTCTTCGGCGGGCGTGAACACTGTGACAAAGCAGTGTTTGACAATCCGCTTCGCTATGATGAGAAGCGGTTCGTGGAACGATATCTGAGCAGTTCCTACTCTCTTCGCGAGGGAGACCCTGGATACGAAGAGAGCATCCGACGCGTGCGGGAGGTCTTTACCTGCTATTCCCGGGATGGTGAAGTCGAAGTTCCGAACCAGGCAATCTGCTACAGCGGAACACTGTCACGGAACAACAAAGAACAGAAAGGATGCTCCTGGAAATGAAAAAAAGAACGAGGATCGATGTAGCCCTTACAATTCCTGCAAAAGATGCTGTCCTTGAAGGCGTTGCCATGATGGGAACCCCGCAGGAGACTCCTGTTGTCTATGATGAAACGCATGACGCCATCATCGGGATGAGCGAATCCTCTGCCGCAACCTTCAAGCTTCCTGAAGATTCTGCCCAGGGTAATTATGATGTTTACCTCAAGATCTCCAGAATCGCTTCCCCGTTCATCGGAACATCCACTCCGGTCACCGTTTCCGTAAACGGAGGCACACTGTATGTTCCCACAATGAGAGCCGAATGCATCAGCCTCTCTGAGGATGGTCCGGAGAAAAGGTTCGCGGATGAGATGGGACTCTTCTGCATTCATGAAAATGCATCCTTAAAAGCCGGGGATGAGATCACCGTTCACGCAAACCCCGGTCTGGAATTCTTCTTCGAGCAATACCGGTCTGCTGCTCCTGCCATAGGAGACATGTATCTCTATGAGGCCGGAAGCAAAGTCGAGCAGGGTTATGAAGGAAGCACATACATAAAAACAACCGCAGAAAAGGATGAAAGTGATCCGCTGTCCGGTCTTGAGATCGGCTGGCTTGGTTCTTCCGTAACGTATGGTCAAAGAGGCGGCGGCTATTCCATGGCGGATGCCATCGAAGCTCGTCATGCAGCCACACATTCCTACAAATACGCGGTTTCCGGGACCACCCTTGCCGACTATCATTCCGAACACAACCTCCCGGTAGACGGCGATGGCAATCACGGAAGTTATGTCTCCCGCATGAAAATGATCGACCCGGAGAAGCACTTTGATCTGTTTATCATCCAGCTCTCTACAAATGATGCTACCGGCGGCGTACCGATGGGTGAGATCGCAGAGGGAATGGAATATAAAGACTTTGATACCGCCACTGTCATCGGAGCCATGGAGTATATCATCAAGTATGTGTCCGATACCTGGAAGTGTCCGGTCATGTTCTACACCGGTACGAAATATGACTCCGAGCAGTACGGCGAGATGGTGAGGACAGCCATCAGATTACAAGAAAAATGGGGCTTTGCCCTTATCAATCTCTGGGACAGTGAAGAGATGAACACCGTTTCCAAAGAAGATTATGCTGCATATATGGGAGATCCTATACATCCGAACCGTACCGGATATGTGGTATGGTGGACTCCGGTGTTTGAAACCACTATTGCCGAGTATCTCTTATCTACCTGAAGTCTGGCCACCGTCAATGCACAGGCACTGTCCGCTGATCTCACCGGCATAGTCCGACGCAAGAAATGCGGTCGAGTATGAGATGTCGCGCGGTTTCTGGGCGCGGCCAAGCGGGATGACTTTGAGTGCTTCCTCCCAGAGTGCTTTCTTCTCTTCATCGGACACTTCCCGTGTGTCGGCAGGATCACCCTTGTGGGCGCGGCCGGTCAGGATATCGTCCCACATGTCCGTGTAGATGATACCCGGAAGGATGCCGTTCACATGGATTCCGTAAGGCGCTGCCATCTTCGAAGCGCTCTGGATGAGGCTGGTCACGGCCGCCTTGGATGCGCAATAGATCTGGTTCTCCGGTCCGCCGTCTCTGGCTGCGATCGAGGATATGATCACCATGTTGCCGAATCTCTGTTTCTGCAGCACAGGCAGGCCGTGCTTGATGATATTGGCAGTTCCGCCCACGTTGATGGAGAGAACTTTCGAGATCTCCTCGTCACTGGTCAGCAGCAAGTCGTCGATCGACTGCACGCCTGCGGCGTGTACGATCACATCCAGTTTGCCTCCGCCAAACTCCAGGGTATCCCGGATGAGACTCTCCACTTCGACACTTTTCGATACGTCGCACAGATGGTACGCACCTTTCACGCCAAGTGCCTGTATGTCAGCGGCGGTCTTCTCGCATGCAGCAAGTCCGCGGCCGGCAACCATCACATCCGCGCCGCACTCCGCAAACAGCAGGGCCATATCCCGTCCGAGTCCTCTACCGCCGCCGGTTACCAGTACTGTCTTTCCTGTAAAATCAATCGTCATCCCCATGTGTCCGTTCTCCTTCTGACAAATGAACTTCTGCATGTGTCACAATATCAGTTTTTCAGAATCTCTTATACCTGTCAACAGTTTCTGCCAGATCGTAGTAGACCTTGTCCATTTCGACCAGTTTCAGTTCTCCCGCATTCGCTTCGATCTTATTCACAGAGCAGTTGTACGGAACCCTTCCCTGCCAGAAATCAGACGGGTCATCGTACAGCATATTCAGCATGCAGCGAAGCGCACAGCCATGAGTCGCAACCAGATACGTCTTCCCGTCATCCCTCGCCGCCAACTCCCGCAGGAATTCCTGCGTCCTGCTGCAGACCTGCAGGACCGTTTCCCCGCCTTCCACTCCTTCATAGTGAAATGGATCATGCAGAAAGTCCTTCATGACATCCAACGGCACGTCAACACCGATCCGCTTGCCCTCGTAGATGCCGAAGCTGATCTCCTTCAGCCGGTCATCATACAGCACCGGAGTGTCTCCATTGCCGCTCTCCTGCAGGATGAGTTTCGCTGTATCCCTTGCTCTTATCAGCGGGCTGGTAATGCATTCATCAAAATGAATTCCCCGCATCCCCTGTCCGGTGATGGCAGCCAGCCTGACGCCACTCTCATTTAACTCATCATTGGACTGACCCTGCAGTCTGCCTTCCACGTTCGATCTCGTCTCTCCATGACGAACAACATATATCAGCATCTGTATCCTCCCTCACCACTCGAATACTTTACGCATCTCTTCTTCTGTCTGTTCCTGCCCGTAATTGCCGGAGGGCACTGCGATGTCTTCCTTCTTCCCGGCCAGGATCAGGATACGGTCCTCTCCGCTTGCGGATGCATTCTTCACCTGCAGCACGCCGCCTTCGATCCAAGACTGAAGGTCTTGCGGCTCTGTCAGGCTTCCATCGGTGGGATCAAACCATGCGCCGCAGACTGCGCTGCCAAACAGGTCGCCCACCTGGATCTCCTCTTCGGTATCCGCCGCAAAGTATATAAGCATCACGCATCTTCCGTCCCTGCCTGTCCAAACCGCAGCCTGCTCATGATGATCCAGCACATCTTCCGCTGCAGCCTGCCTCAGCAGACGCTCCTGACAGGGCTCGTTATACGCCGGCGGATATGCTTCCATGAAATCTCTCAGAATCTTCATCTGTTTCGATCCATCCGACTCGATCGCCTCTGCCCAGGTATGGCGGCAGACGATGTTCTTATCCTTCTGCGTTGCAGAGAACCAGACTGACGCATGTCCGTATGTATGGCCGAACGCACCTGCAAGAATTCCCCAGTAAGCGCGCTTTCTCACCATGTAGGTCCCGTGGAAGCTGTTCGCATCCGTCACCGGCCAGCAGGTCGGCATCATCTCATAGGCCGGCTCCCCGTCCCAGACCGGATAGACCAGTTCTTCATCCTCATACTTCTTCGGCTCTCTCTCTGCCGCGATCAGATCATAATTCTTCTTGTACAGGCCATGGCCGGACTGCAGCATCGTAAACGAGATCCACCGGTCTTCCGGCGTCCAGTAGGAGAATGTTGAGCATTCGCCTGTCTCCGCCTCATGGCAGGCATGATACGTGATCAGAAGCTTCTTCCATTCCTCACGGTCCGCGTTGTAATGCAGACGCGTTCCCGTCAGTCCCTCCGACAGACCTTCCGCCATCTCTCTCCAGACCGGGCGGTAATCCACGCCTCTGCATACAGGCATCCTGTCTCCGCCCAGGCACCACACGATATTGCTGCGGTGGCGCATCCGCGCGCCAAGCCAGCTGCCATAGGCAAACGCATTTTCCTCATTCACATAGACAGGATGGTCATTGCCGCTCCAGTCCCAGCCGACTACCAGCTCGCCCCAGACCGGAAGCAGCAGCACATAGAAGCCATAGGCTTCCGCCTGATCCAGCACCCAGTCCACATAAGAGAAATAAGCTTCATTCGGATCCAGGATATTGCCATTGTTCAGCGCGGGGATTCCACAGGGATTGCGCATATCCTCGTTGTACTCCGGATCCAGGACCACCATCTGCAGCACCGTAAAACCCTGCTCACGGCGCGTTTTCATAAAATGCTGCACATCATCCCATTTCAGCTTCGCAGGGACCGTCCAGGCCGTATCCGCCAGCCATATAAACGGCGTTCCATCCGCTTTCACAAAATATCTGCCATTGTCCGAGATTCTCAGTTTATCCATGGTGCTCTCCTGTGTGTATACAGTAAAACAAGTCTTCAGCTTATTTATCTGGGGATATTCGCCAGAAGAATGCTGAATATGGTGGGGAAGAAGGTGCTTGTGACAAATCCGTAGACCAGCTCTACGTACTGGTCTTTCGCCAGCGGGTTGATATTCAGTCCTGCGGTATATCGGATCCGCTGTTCTATCACGTACTCATGCGTCAGTTCCGACAGACGCTCCAGGCTCTCGCCGGATGATCCAGTTGCTCCGGCTTCTCCTGTTTTCTTTCTTGTCATTGTAAGTTTCCGGATCTCTTCATCTTTTTCATTCTGCGCCATGTCCATCGTCCGGTGGCTTATTTTCACCAGATACAGAAAGACGACAAGCAGGTAGAACCCCATGAGCACAAAGACCAGAGTGGATGTGTTGACGCTGGCTGAAGGATGAAATGCACCTGACTCAATGAAGAGTACATACATGACAGGGAAGAACATCAGTCCCGAACTGAAGTAGGCAGCCGTTTTCGACATAAGATCGCCTATCAGCGACAGACTGTCCGACCGGCCCTCATTGAGCAGGAGACTGCGCATCACAGAACGGTTGCGGATCGTCTTGTTGATCACTTTCCAGCTGATCAGCAGGAAGAGATATGCCCATGCCGTCTGATATGCGATATACGCCACGCAAATCAGGAACAGCCAGTAATGTTTGTCCGTGAACCCATGGAAGAAATACTGTTCCAGCGCCTGTCTTCCGCTTGGCAGCAG
>OMSN01000313.1 GCA_900313765.1 uncultured Eubacteriales bacterium | reverse complement strand
ACCGTGATGGGTTTGAACACGGAACCGGGTTCATAGCCTTCCGATACGCAGAAGTTCTCCCACTTCGTATTCAGTTCATCAACATATGTCTTCTCATCCATCGCTTTGATCTGCGCACCGGAGAAGCCTTCGGTAGTCAGATCGGAAGGATCGTTGAGATCATATTCACGGTTTGTAGCCATCCCGAGGATCTCACCGGTATTGGGATTCATGACGACCACGCCGACATTCTTCGCGCCTTTGCCGTTATGCGCTTCATCCCCGTAGGTCTTGTTAAACGCTTCGATCTTCTCCTGCAGGATCTCCTGGATATTCATATCCAGGGTCAGGCGGAGCGTCTTGCCATGCTCCGGCGCGATGGTCGTACGTTCAAACTCCGAATTCTCATTGAGATAGCCGAAGGTTCTTCCGTCCGTTCCGTTCAGGATACTGTTGTAATAATTCTCCACGCCGGTGGTTCCGACATTGACAGCGTTGGAGAAGCCGACGACCTTGCTTGCCAGGGTCTTGTAGGGATAGGATCTCAGATAGCGCTCTTCAAACCACACACCCTGCACATTTGCCCTCTCCCCCATCAGCTTGTAATAGGTCTCCCTTCCCAGGGAGTCCCTGTCAAGGTCCGCGCCGCGCTGAAAGTCCTCAAACTCACTCTTCAGATCCGACGTGATATTCTTCTTGATTACCTGATAGCGGGAATCCCGGGTCGTCTCAGAGGCGATCACATCACGGACCGTTGCCGCCTCCACCCCGAAGATATCAGAGACTGCCTTAATCGTAGGTTCGATAAAATCACTGTTTTCATTGATTGCATAGCAGTCCAGTACGACGTTGTAAAAACGGTCACTCTTTGCCAGAACGATTCCGTTCTTATCCTGGATCTCTCCTCTTCTGGCTGGTATGGAGCGCGAGTCAAATGACTGCTGTGACAGGACCTTCTTGGCGTACTTGTTGCCTTTTGTGGCAGAGATCGTCGAGATCCTCACAAGCAGAAAGACCAGTAATAACAAAACAAATGCAAAAAAAACCAAAAGCTTTTTTTGCATCGTCTTGGAAAATCTTCTCTCTTTTTTTTCTCTATTCGTTCTATTGGTACGGGTCAAAATACTTACCCTCTCAATCCGGGATCTCCTCGTACTGCTTCACGTAGTCGCTGGAAACGGCCTCATAGGAGACGATCTGGCTCTGGGACGGATATGTCATGCCCAGTTCTTCCGTCGCCACTTCTCTCACCTGCTCAAGGTCTACCCCGGAGATGATCTCGTTGTAAACGATGTCATTCTCGATCTGGAGGTTCTTAAGCTGTGTCTGAAGGCTCACCGTTTTCTTCTGAAGCTGGGTCGAGGTTGCCTGGAGTCTTAAATAAAATATGCAGACCATAACAACTGCAACAGCCGCTACCGACAGGAACAGCACGTAACGCAGGTTCATGGAGAGCGCACGCTGGCGGTTCTGCTCGACCTGAGTGCGGCGGAGTTCCTTCTCCCGGATCTGAGGCGATGCTGTCTCGACCCGCACGGTGTTGCCGTCAACCACTTCCGTAGTATAACGCACCTGCCGCTTACTTTCAATCTGTACCATCTTAGACTGTGCCATTGTGATCTGATTCCTTCTTTTCAAATACACGCAGTTTCGCGCTTTTTGAACGTGGATTCTGCTCCATCTCTTCTTCCGAAGGGATGATCGGTTTTCTGGTTATCACTCTGCCCTTTGGTTTCCTTCCGCATACACACACCGGAAACTCCGGCGGACAGATGCACGGATTCTCCGCTCTCCGGAAGGTATCCTTGACGATACGGTCCTCCAGAGAATGAAACGTAATGATGCAGATTCTTCCGCCCGGATTCAGAAGATCGATCATGTCGTCCAGGGATTCCCTGAGTACACGAAGTTCTCCGTTTACCTCGATGCGGATTGCCTGGAATGTCCTTCTGGCAGGGTGTCTGCCGGTCGCCCTTGCCCTTGCGGGAATAGCGTCCTTCACGATCTGCGTGAGCTGACCGGTCGTTTCGATCGGCATCTTCTCCCTCTCCTGGGTGATCCGCCGGGCGATCCTGCCCGCAAATTTCTCTTCCCCGAATTCCCTTATAATCCGGGTCAGTTCCTCTTCGGAATAGGTGTTTACGACCTCCCTCGCCGTAAACTCCTGCCTCT
>OMSN01000110.1 GCA_900313765.1 uncultured Eubacteriales bacterium | reverse complement strand
AGCTGACATCAGACAGATACTTTACCGCGGCAGAGCTGTTCAGCGTGTCCGGTGATTACAGGCAGGAATACTGGGGAAGCAAACTGCAAGGTGTTCCGCTGACAGACGAGCGGGTACGGAGCATCGTCGCACTGCGCCACGGGCAGACCGCCCAGGAAACCGAGCTGCTGGACGAAGTGGAGATCCTGGGAAATGAAGCAGTGGAAGCGGATCCTGAGGGATGGAACGGATATGTTACCCTGGAAACGAAGATCCGCATGACAGACGGAAAAGAGATCTATCGGAATCTGAATTACACCTATGATGACCTTGCACTGATCTGGGAATCTGCAGCTCCCATAATCGGAGACCGGATGCTGGAACTTCCCGAAGCAGAAGAACTGACAGAAGTCTATGCACAGGAGTATTACAGCATGGACATGACAGAGATCTATGATTCTTACCGGGAAGAACTCAGGAAACTGACTCCGGAAAAATGGATCCGAATCCTGTCCGATCCCGCGTCCTACAAGGAAGAAGTGATTCAGTTCTACATCATCCGCAACGGGACCTACAGGATGGGGGCACTGCCTGTGACCAAAGATTTCCCGAAGACGAGAAAACTCATGGATAAGACACGCATACAGTCCGAGACCGAATCTGACTGATTATACTGGACCGGTGCCTGCCGCCTGTTTGCTTCTGAACAGGTGACAGGCACCGGTTTTTCTGATAATTCTTTTCTTGTATATTCCGATTCCTTCAGATAGAATGACTTTGGTGTTAGTTTGAACGGTTGCCGGGTTGCGGGAGCCGGATATACAGGAGGATTGATTCATGGATTATGCAGCAGAGTCTCTGCGTCTTCACAGAGAATGGAAAGGAAAGATCGAGGTGACGTCCAGGGTTCCGGTCGAGAATTCTGAGGACCTGTCGCTTGCCTACACGCCGGGTGTGGCGCAGCCCTGCCTGGAGATCCAGAAAGATATCGACCAGAGTTATGAGCTGACGCGCAGAGGCAATCTGTGTGCTGTCATTACGGACGGATCTGCTGTCCTGGGCCTTGGTGATATAGGTCCGGAAGCGGGCATGCCGGTCATGGAAGGAAAATGTGTCCTGTTCAAGAGTTTCGGGAATGTGGATGCGTTTCCGCTGTGTGTCAGAACAAAGGATGTGGATGAATTCGTCAATGCGGTTGCTCTGATGAGCGGCTCTTTCGGCGGGATCAATCTGGAGGATATCGCGGCGCCCAGATGTTTTGAGATCGAGCGCAAGCTGAAGGAGAAATGTGATATCCCGATCTTCCACGACGACCAGCACGGTACTGCCATCATAACGCTTGCAGGCCTTACCAATGCGCTGAAGATCGTCGGCAAGAAGAAAGAAGAGATCAAGGTGGTCACCAGCGGCGCCGGCGCTGCCGCGATCGCGATCGTGAAGCTTCTCATGAGTGCAGGGATCCGGAATGTCGTGATGTGCGACAGGAAGGGTGCGATCTACCAGGGACGCGACGGACTGAACTGGATCAAGGAAGAGATGGCGCAGGTCACGAACCTTGAGAAGAAGGCAGGCAGCCTTGCTGACATGCTGGTGGGAGCAGATGTGTTTATCGGTGTCTCCGCACCGGGAACCGTCACTGCGGACATGGTGAAGACCATGAACCGTGACGCCATCATCTTTGCCTGCGCGAATCCGACTCCGGAGATCTTCCCGGACGAGGCGAAGAAGGGCGGAGCAGCCGTGATCGCTACCGGACGCAGTGATTTCCCGAACCAGGTCAACAATGTGCTTGCATTCCCGGGAATCTTCCGCGGAACCTTTGATGTCAGGGCAAGTGACATCAACGAGGCGATGAAGGTCGCGGCGGCGGAAGCGATCGCAGGCCTGGTGAATGACGATGAACTGAATGCCGATTACATCCTGCCCAAGGCATTTGATCCCAGAGTTGGCCCGACTGTTGCCGCAGCAGTGGCGCAGGCCGCACGTGACTCCGGTGTCGCCCGCATCTGAAGCAGCGAGAGCCGCGCAGTCATAAGTGCAGAACATCAGTACCAAACCTGCCGCAGATCCCCTTATACAATGGGACCTGCGGCAGTTTTTTACTATATTTTCATTGGACGCGGCTCTTCAAGTGTGCTATACTACCTTGTCAAGTATGCTCTGAAGGGGAGTGCGTTTTTAATGAAGAAATCGAACAAGGGCACGTTTGTGGGGGAAGTTCCGCTGAAGTGGTTCATACTGCTTCATCTGAGCCTGGTCCTCAATTCCCTCGCCGGCACTGCCTCGAAGCTGGCTGGACGACAGAAGTTTCTGTCGTTCAAATTCATGTTCTGGTACGGTGTCATGCTGTTCATTACGATGGCTTTTGCGGTCGCCTGGCAGCAGATCCTGAAAAACATGTCACTGACATTTGCGTTCACCAACAAGCCGATCACCATCGTGTGGGGTCTGATCTGGGGCGTTACCATTTTCCATGAGACACTGACCTGGAAGATGATACTCGGATCCGTGATCATCCTGATCGGCATCATCGTGGGCGTGTCGGATGTTTCGGGACCGGCGGAGGCAGATTCGGATAAGAGCGGCAGTCTGAAGGAATCTCTGGAGAAGCTGCCTTCCGGTGAGGAGGTGGAGTCATGAGTGTGCTGCTGACTGCCGGACAGAGTTCCATGTTTGCCGGACTTGAGAAGTATATCATCATCTGGATCATCTCCGTGTTCATTTCCTCGGTCGCGCAGATCATGCTGAAGGTCGAGGCCAATAAGAAACACGAGAGCAGACTGAAGGAGTATCTGAATCCGATGGTCGTCGGATCGTATGCGATCTTCTTCCTGTCCACTTTCCTGACGATGTATGCGCTGAAATATGTGCCCCTTACCTATTCGCCGATCATAGAGCCGCTGAGCTACATATTCGTACCGGTCATTGGCGTAATGGTCCTGAAGGAAAAGATATCAAAGAGAAGAATCCTGGGGATCGCGATCATGTTTGTCGGGATCGCCGTCTTCTCTATGTAACTATAAGAAAGAAGGAATTGAGATATGGAAATGATTGACTTTAACAGATCACCTGTCCTTGGCACGGAACTGGAGTATTTTCAGGAGGCTCTTCAGAGCGCAAGACTCTGCGGAGACGGCCCGTTCACAAAGAAGGTATCTGAGTGGTTCAGAAACCGCTTTGACGTGCGCCATGTCTATATGACCACGTCCTGCACATCCGCTCTGGAGATGGCCAGCTGGCTGTGTGATCTGGAGCCGGGCGATGAAGTGATCATGCCTTCCTACACCTTCGTATCCACTGCGGATGCGTTTGTCCTGCGTGGGGCCAGGATCGTATTCGTGGATATCGATCCGAAGACTATGAATATTGATCCGGACAGGATCGAGGAGGCAGTCACTGAGAGAACACTCGTGATCTGTCCGGTCCACTATGCAGGTGTTGCCTGCGATATGGACAGGATCCTTGAGATTGCGAAGAAGCACAACCTGAAGGTGGTGGAGGATGCCGCTCAGGGCGTCAACGCATATTACAAGGGAAAAGCGCTGGGAACCATCGGCGACTATGGCTGCTACAGCTTCCACGAGACCAAGAACTACTCCATGGGAGAGGGCGGCGCGATCCTGTTCAACAATGACGCGGATCAGGAGAGAGCAGAGATCGTCCGTGAGAAGGGGACGGACCGCAGCAAGTTCTTCCGCGGTCAAATCGATAAATACAGCTGGGTCGGTTATGGCTCTTCCTACCTTCCCAGTGAGCTGAACGTCGCTTACCTCTGGGCACAGCTTCAGAAGTTTGACGAGATCAATGACAAGAGACTGAGCATCTGGAACTACTACCATGAGACCCTGAAGCCGCTTGCGGACCAGGGACTGATCGAGCAGCCGTTTGTGCCGGATTATGCAGTCCACAATGCTCATATGTACTATATCAAGACAAAGGATCTGGATACGAGGACAGACCTGATCCGCTACCTGAAAGAACAGGGTGTGCTCAGCGTCTTCCACTATATTCCGCTGCATTCCTCCAAAGCAGGAAAACAGTTTGGAGAATTCCACGGAGAGGACGTCTATACGACGAAGGAGTCTGAGCGACTGATGCGTCTGCCGCTCTTCTATAATATGACTGAAGAGCAGATGGAGCATGTCGCACAGAGTGTCCTGCGTTATCCGGGATGGAAATGAGATGAGCAGACCGCTTCTGCAGAAATTAAAACCCTACTACATCAGGAAGGCATTCAGGTACCTGAAACACTATGGACCGAAGGACTTCCTGATTCGTGTGCGCGAACGGCTGACACCCGATGAGGTTCCCTACGGACCCTGGTATGAAGAGCACAAGGCGTCGCCCGATGAGCTTGCAGCTCAGCGCGCACAGTGGGCCGGCTGGGAACAGGGGGAAACTCCTCTGTTTTCCGTGGTCGTTCCTGCGTGGAGAACGCCGGAGGCATATCTTCGGGGACTTCTCGACGCGGTGCTCGGGCAGACCTGCACGGACCTTGAACTGGTCATTGCCAACGCCAGCCCGGACGATGAGAACATGGCGAAGATCCTCGGCGAGTATGCCGCACGGGACAGCCGCCTGGTGGTGATCGATCTTCCCGAAAATGAATCGATCGCAGCCAATACGAATGCAGCCATTGCCAGAGCCCGCGGGCAGTTCATCTGCTTTATGGATCACGATGATCTGATCGCGCCGGATGCACTGCATGAGGCTTCCCGGTATGCCATATCGCCGGATATCGATCTGATCTACACGGATGAGGACAAGATCCGGGATGACGGCAAGGGAGGACTGGAACATTTCCAGCCGCATTTCAAGCCGGACTTCAATCTGGATCTGCTGCGCTCCAACAATTACTTCTGTCATTTCCTGATGGTCAGAAAGAGCCTGGTGGAGCTGGCCGGCGGGCCGGATGCGCGGTTTGAAGGCGCGCAGGATTATGAGTTCATCCTGAGGTGTATCGAGCAGACCACGCCGGAGCGGATCGCCCATGTACCGAAGGTCGTGTATCACTGGCGCACCCACGCAGCATCCACTGCGGACAATCCGGACAGCAAGGCATATGCCTATGATGCGGGAAGGAAAGCCCTGGAGGAGCACCTGCAGCGGTGTGAGGTTCCGGGCGAGGTCAGCCAGACCAAGGACCATGGGTTCTACAGGGTACACTATCAGGTGACAGGCCGGCCGAAGGTCTCGATCATCATACCGAACCGGGAACAGAAACAGATGCTGGAGAAGTGTCTGACTGCGATCCGTACGCATACACAGTATGACAATTACGAGGTCATCGTCGTGGAGAACAACTCTTCTTCCGGGGAGATCCTCGAGTATTACAGGCAGATACAGGGCAGGGACCATGTGCGTGTGATCCGGTGGAAGGGTGAATTCAATTTCGCCGCGATCAACAACTTCGCCGCGAAGAAGGCGCAGGGTGAATACCTTGTCTTCCTGAACAATGATGTGGAAGTAAGGGATGGCTGGCTGACGGAGCTTCTGGGCGTGTGCTGCCGCAGTGAAGTGGGAGCTGCCGGAGGAAAGCTATACTATCCGGATGGCAGGATCCAGTCTGCAGGTATTGTGGTAGGAATAGGCGGTGTGGCAGGATCCCTGTTCACCGGAATGAGCGGAAGTTTCTCCGGTTACCTGCACAAGGCATCTCTCCTGCAGGATCTGTCCGCAGTCACGGCTGCGATGATGATCGTAAAGAAGGATGTCTATGACAGTGTCGGAGGCTTCACTGAGGAACTGGCGGTCGCATTCAATGATGTGGACCTGTGTCTGAAAATGAGAGAGGCAGGATACCTGATCGTCTACGATCCCTATGCGGAGGCGACGCATCATGAATCCGTGAGCCGCGGAGACGAATATACAGCACAGAAGGCGCAGCGCTGGCGCAG
>OMSN01000106.1 GCA_900313765.1 uncultured Eubacteriales bacterium | reverse complement strand
GGCTCCGAAGATCACCGGCATGACGAGCTGGGGCAGCGTATACATGGCAAGATAGACCGCATACAGGAACGTCGACTGGGAGATGTCCAGTACCAGCAGACTCATCGCAAAACCGGACACGGAATTGCCCAGCATGGAGATCACGCTGCCTACCGTAATGATCGTAAAATCTCTTGTCCAGAGAGTTCCTGTCTTCTTCCCGCTGCTCACGTCATTCCTCATCTCAGGGATCTTCTGACCCCGAATTCATACACACCCAGCATCATCAGTGCCGCCAGGATCCAGGCGGTCGGATTCACATAACACAGTTCATGAAAAGATCCATAACGGATCAGCCAGATCGTCCATACGATGCGGCAGACCGATTCCAGGATCCCGTTCAGCGTCGACACCCATGGATTGCCCATCCCCTGGATGCTGTTTCGAAGGATCATGATCAGGCCGAATGCCGGCAGGAACAGCGCGATGATGTGTAGATATTGCGCTGTCAGCGCAGTCACTTCCGCGTCGGCTGCACTCAGGAACAGGCCGGCAATCTGCGTGCTGAAGGTCTCCAGTATCACCATGAAGACCAGAGCGTTCACACACATCAGAAGGATGCAGTCCCGTATCCCTTTCCTGATATTGTCATAGTTCTTTGCGCCGTAGTTCTGCCCGCAGTAGTTGGACATGGTCATGCCGTACGCACCCAGAGGAAATGAGAACAGAGTCTCCACTTTGGCAGCTGCAGCGTACGCAGCCACGCTCACAGGGCCGAAGGAGTTGATGGCGACCTGCAGGATGATGATGCCGGAAGCTGTCATAACCCCCATAAAGCCCAGCGGAAGTCCCAGCCGGAGCATCTGTGCCGCGTCCGCCGGAACAAAGCCCCAGTCGCTCCTGTCCATACGAAGAACCGGATACCTGCGTGCCATGTACAGAACACAGAGCAGCGCTGAAACCGCCTGTGCCAGGACGGTTGCCCTGGCAGCGCCTGCCGTTCCCCACCCCAGAGGACCGATAAACAGAACATCAAGGCCGATGTTCAGCAGGCTGGAGAAAATGAGGAAAAACAGCGGTGTTCTGCTGTCTCCCAGGGCCCGCAGCACGGAGGCTGCCATATTGTAGGCAACGGTGGCTGTCAGGCCGGCCAGGACCGTGATGATGTAGCGCTCCGCATCCGGATAGATCTCTGCAGGCGTATGCATCACATGAAGGATCCTGCCGATGAACAGCAGGCTCAGCACGGTGACCAGAAGCGAGATCGCAACGGACAGCATGATTGAGAGAGCCAGCCTCTGCCTCAGTTCTTTGTACCTCCGGGCGCCGAACTTCTGTGCAAGAATGATCGCGAAACCACCGGCCACTCCGTTGGCAAACCAGAGGATCATATTATACAGGGAGGAAGTGGATCCGACTGCGGCAAGGGCATATTTGCCGAGAAGCCTGCCGACGATGATCGTATCGGTCATCCCGTAAAACTGCTGAAAGAGATTCCCTGCCATGATCGGCAGGGACATTCTCAGGATAGCGGGAAGCGGCTTCCCGACAGTAAGGTCATTTGTCATTGTTCTTTCTTCTGCTTATGCGGTACATCTTTTCATTTCCGAATCAAATCGTATCTACAGAGTATCACAGATCACTGAGGATGTCTGCCAAAAAAGCCACATGCCCGACTATGTTTACACATAGCGGACATGTGGTCTTTCAGAAGGTTATATTAAAGTAGTATTGTGTGTCTTATCTGTCCCTTATTCTCCGATATGAAGATAGGGTTTCTTGAGTTCTGCCAGGTTCTCGACCTTCTGCTGGGTCATGGCACCGTCTGCGATCTCATTTCTGTGCTCCAGCTTGCCTGCATACTTCATGCGGCTGCGGTCCTGCTCCGCCTGGGAGAAGTTGTATACGATCTTGCCGTCCACAAGGCCGACCTTGCCGTCGATGCCGCAGATCGCGCACTCGACTCTGTCACTGCCCTGATGAACCTTGAACATGCTCTGATGGCAGACCGGACATGCGCCTTCTTCTTCACCGCGCCATTTCTTCCTCTCGTCATCAGAATCCGCTGCAAGCGCATCCAGGATATTCTGTGCCATCTTGTCCATGCGCTCCATCTGCTCCGGAACACCAAGGACATGCTGCACATTCATCGCGCCGTAGTATACATGGGTATCGATCACATCAACACCCGCGGACATCATGCTCTCATACATGATCGGGATGGTGAAGATGGTCCAGTTCTCGGTCCTGGCTCCGCCTACGCCTACCAGGCAGCCGACACGCGGCTTGAAGACTCTCTCATCCGGAAGCAGTGCGTTCTCGCCGTCTCTTGCAAGACGCTCTTTCTTAGCCTCGGTGAGGAATGCAAGATCATGGGACGGACCGAAACGGTCGCAGAAGGTCTTGAAGGTTCCGCTGGGGGAAGTCTCATAGACCGGGGAGCCGATGATCAGCGCATCTGCGGAATAGTACGCATCTTCGAGAATGTGGAAATCATCTTTGTGGACACATTTTCCATTGTTTCTTCCGGACATGATTCCTACTACGCATGCGCAGCATCCGGTACATGGCTTGATATCAAGATCATCCGGGCGGACGAACTGAATCTCATGTCCTGCTTCTTCGCATTTCTTCAATACTTCTTTCAGCATAACATCGGTATTCGACATCTTTCTGCCAAATGAGAACGCAACTACTTTCGCCATGGTTTTTCCCCTTTCTTGACTCAGTATCAGACTTCGTTGTTATGAATTATCTTACTGTTCTTTCTTCTGTGCTGCGTTTCTTGCTTCCAGGGCTGCATAGATCTCATCCATCTTTGCCTTGCCATTGATATCATACCACAGCAGCGGGATAGCGGAAAGGACAACTGCGATCGCCGGAGCCAGGTTAACGATGATGTTGATTCCCTGCTTGACGGATTCGGTCTGCTCTGCGTTCGGAACATAGCCGATCGCGCCGAGTGCCAGGACTGTGACTGCGCCGCCGACTGCAGTAGCCAGCTTGACGCCGAAGCTCATGTAAGAGTAGGTGATACCTTCTTCACGAATGCCGTACTTGAGGTCGCCGTACTCGATGCAGTCAGACAGCATACCGGTGCAGACATTTGCACAGGAGTTGCCGAAACCGATGACTGCGCAGATCGCAAGAAGGAAGGTGGTGCCGCCCTGCGGGAATGCGAACATGATCAGGAAACCAGCGACCATGATAACGTTGAGGAACAGAACCCAGTTTCTCTTACCCATCTTAGCGGTTCCCCACGGCATGACCGTGCAGCCGATGAGCTCAGTAATTGTCATGGTGGTGAACATCGGAGCGATCATCATCGGATTGCCTACGACGTAGATGACATAGTAGGTCAGCATGGACATACGTGCCATGATCGCAACAGCGCCGAGGAATACGCACCATACGGTGATCATCAGGTTCTTATTCTTGCAGAGAAGTACGAGGTTCTGCAGAACAGAGCGCTTCGGGCCCTGCAGTGCCGGTCTGTCAACCTTGACGGTCTCTTTGCATCTCCATGCGCAGAGCCAGAAGCAGGGAAGAAGAGCGATGGAGCAGACAACTGCTGTCCAGAAATAACCCTGGGCGTTCGGTGCGTCGCTCTTGCCAAAGAACAGGATCATCGGCATTGCAACTGCGGACAGGATGATCTTGATGACAGAAGCACCGATTGCACGTGCTGATGTGTAATTCATACGAACCTGAGAGTCTCTTGCGATCAGGTTGACCAGCGCGCCATAGGTGATGCAGACTGCAGTGTATGCCATACCTGCGCCGATGTAGCAGACCAGGCACAGAACAACTTTCGCTACGCCCTGGACCGGGAATACGGTAAAGGTCAGTATGTTGAAGATTGCAAGGAAGATAGGAGCAAACATCAGATACGGACGGAACTTGCCCCAGCGTGTATGTGTCTTATCTGCGACAACGCCCATCATCGGGTCATTGACCGCGTCCCAGATACGTGCGATCAGCAGGATCGCGGAGATTGCGGTTGCCGTCAGTCCGACAACATCTGTGTAGAAGATCGTCAGGTACGTGTTGATCATGTACCATGACAGCTGTGATCCGACTTCGCCGAATGCATAGCAAAATGCGGTAAATTTATTGGTTTTTTCTGCTGCCTGAGAACCAGTCTGTCCCATTTTACTCCCTCCTAGAGTTAAACTGTTTGATTGTGCCTGTCTGGCTGTTTCATGCATTCAGAATAGCAGTGGCCCGCTTTCCTCTCTTCTATTCTGTTCAATAAAAAGACATCGATTGTTGCAGTTTCTTCAAACTGCCCCAATCGATGTGCAATAATCTATCGACAATCGTTGCGATCCGGTGTCCATCTGTGGTTAACTGCCTCTGTAGATATGGAGCAGGCAGAATTCCTGATCGTCGAGCCGGATCGTCACATTAAGCCGGTCTCCCTCCGCCGTTTTGCGCTCCATACTCATATACGGCACACAGACACCCTGGAGGTACTTGATATCCGCTCTCTCAAGCTGCGATTCACAGCGAAGGCGCTGCCATTCATCCAGGATACTTCCATGCTGCCTGCTGACACTTCTTGTCTTGATGATGTATTCACCTCCCTCAGCCAGCCCGCTCAGGGTCAGTCTGAGAGTCAGCGGTTCGCCTTTCATTATACAGTGTTCCACGTCTTCCGGCCGGATCTCATCCTCATTGATCAGATAGTAGCTTACATCAAACGGCATACTGTTCGAGGCAAGGATCATATAGTCATCCGGTGTACACATTGTCACTACAAGGTGCTGGTCCGAATACAGAAGAGACTGTCCCAGTCTGCTCATACACTGCAGTGCGAACCATGCGGGTTTCCGGATACTGTCGCGGCTCAGCAGTCCCCCTCCGCCGTTGAGGATATGTCTGGAATCGAAATGGCTGCTCACCCAGTCCGATAAGACCCACATGATGCAGATCTCTGTATTCTGCATCATAAGGCCTGCCCTTGATGCCAGATACGCGCCTCTGTAGCAGCTGTCATTGATATAATTCCTGGTAGACAGGGAGAGATTCCAGTCACTCACATGGATCGGGAGATTCTCCAGTCCCAGCGTCACCAGATCCGCTCTGACCTTTCGCAGCATATGTTCTTCAAACATCGGATCAGGGGCCCTGCTGAAACTCTGATAATCCTGCGTCGGCTCATACGGAAACAGTATCATGGAAAGAAAATCCGGCAGGCAGTCTTCTCTGAGTGCTGTCCTGAGGAATGTCACAAGTTCATTTCCCGGGCCATTCGGAGGTCCGACAGGTCCTCCCACCTTGGCTCCCGGGATATAGGACCGTATGGTTCTGCAGGCATGTTTCCAGACATCCTCAAAAGTGTGCTCCGGATCTTCCGAATACGCACACGTGCCTTTATAACTGGGATCCTGGTTAAAGTCAAAATACCATCCCCGCACCTCATCAGCCCCATAGCGGGCAACCAGGTGCCGGACGAAATCTTCAAGAAGGGCTTCCCATGCTCTCCTGGTCTTAAAGCGGACAGAGGTCTCTTCATGGTAAACAGATCTGTCCTGGGTCCGGACTGCCATCTCAGGTCTGGGTCCAAAATCAAAATAGACTCCGATACGGTTCTCCACCAGCATGTCCAGGACTGTATCGATCGCATTGTAGTTATACAGGCCGATCGTAGATCCGTCCGTCACTCTCATGTCTTCCGTGAAGACCGACCATATCCTGGCATGGGTAATATGCAGTTCCCTGGAAGCATACAGAAGATGATACTGGACGTTGGCCCGGGTGAGCGCTGACATGGATCCGACCGTCATGACTCTCCGGAACGGCTGATGGCATCTGACCGTCCTGGTTGTATCGACAAAGATCTCGTGCTCTGCCCCGGCCAGAAAGCTGTCTGGGCCTGTCGGGGCAAACTGTTCTGCCAGCTCTTCCTTCAGTGCCCGGTCTTCTTCCGTTTCCCTGTCCATTTCTTCCTGCTGCTGCTTGCGGTACTCGTTTGGAGACATTCCGTAATAATCATGAAACAGTCCCG